>JBAUUM010000379.1:0-2867 GCA_049582705.1 Actinocatenispora sp. | reverse complement strand
GGCGACGCCCGGGCGCGACGGCTAGTACGAGGACGCGTCGAAGTCCTTGCCGGCCTGCCAGCTGGGGAAGCGCCAGTCGTCGAGGCTGACCGTGCCGCCCTTCTTGGCCACCGCGGCGATGGCGTCGTGCCGCGCGGACTCGTGCTTGTCCGACAGGGTCCTGAGCGCGCCCCGTACGTTGCCGATCTTCCCGGCGAACGCGCCCTGCACGATCTCGCCGAGGTTGGGGTGGATGTCCGGGATCTCGGCCCGCACGTCCGCCACGGCCGGGTTCTTCGCGACCGGGCTCGGCGCGAGGAAGACCTCGTCACGGTAGAGCCGCAACGCGGCGCGGTAGGTCGGGTGCACGTCGGCCTTGTCCGCGGCGGCCAGGTCCAGCGGCGGCTGGTCCATGTTCTCCGCGAGCTTCTGCTGGTAGCCCGGCTCCAGGATCATCCCGAGCAGTGTCGACGCCGCGTCGACGTGCTTCGACTGCTTCGACACCCAGAACGTCGGCGCCTGCGGCGGCCGGTACACGGTCGGGCTCGTTCCGCTCTCGGGCACCAGGATCGAGGAGACCCCGACCTTGCTGGCGAACGGCTTGAAGCTGTCCACGATCACGCCGATGTTCCAGGGACCGTCGAAGAAGAACCCGGCGGTGCCGGTCGACCAGCGGGCCCGACCGGTCCGCGCGTCCAGCGACGAGGAGGCGGGGAAGAGCAGCTTGTCCTTCTGCAGCGACAGGAGGAACTCCAGCGCCCGCACGAACGGGTCGGTGTGGAAGGCGTACTCGCCGGTGTGGAAGTCGACCTGCTCGTCGAAGCTGCCGTGGAAGCCGCCGGCCTGGGCCAGCTCGGTGAGCATCTCGCCGAGCCGGTCGGTGAAGGTCAGCGGCGCGACCCACCCGGACACCCCGTCGCCGCCCTTGGCGCGGATCGTCCGGGCGGCGGTACGGAACTCGTCGTACGTGGCCGGCGGGCTGTCCGGGTCGAGGCCGGCCTTGCCGAAGAGGTCCTTGTTGAACCAGGTCAGGGTCTCGTACTGGCGGAAGCTGAACTGCGGGAAGCCGTAGACCTTGCCGCCGAACGTGGTGATGCCGTCGATCAGGGTCCCGTCGGGGAGCCGCTTGCGGGCCGCCGGGCTGAGCTGCATCGGCGCGAACCAGCCCTGCTTGACCAGGCTGGGTGCGGGCAGCGCGACGCCGGCCAGGGTGAACACGTCGGGCAGCTGGTTGCTCTGCTTGGCCAGCTGCAGCGCCTTGCCCTGCTCGTTGGGGTTGTAGGTGGTGTAGTCGACGGGCAGCCCGCCGCTGGTCTTGGCGAACCTGGCGAACAGCTGCTTCTCCACGTCGCTGAGCGGCTCGAACTGGTCCCACCACGTCAGCCGGCCCGAGTCCCGGCCGGAGGACCCGCCGGGTGCGGTGTCGCACGCGCCGAGGGCGGCGGCGCCGGCGAACAGCCCGGCGGTACGGAGGAGTTGACGACGGCTCAACTGCGTCATGGTTCGGCCTCTCTGGAGGTCCGGGCGGCGCCGACCGGCGAATCTACATCGTTGTACGAGAGCGTTGTACATCGTCGTACGAAAGTAAAGACTCGGCGGCGGGTCGATTAGCCGACCGGCGACCCGGACCCGGGTGCGGGAACACCCACGGTGCTCTCCCGTGCGACCAGCGTGAACCCGGCGGTGACCTGCCGGGGCGGACCCTCGTCCTCGGACTGCGCACGGTCGACGAGCATCCGCACCGCCGTACGGGCGATGTACGCCTTGTCCGGCGAGATGCTCGACAGGGTCGGCGTGACGTACCGGGCCGCCTCGATGTCGTCCACGCCGATGACCGCGACGTCGTCGGGCACCCGCACCCCCCGGGCGGCCAGCGCGCGCAGCACGCCGAGCCCGAGCAGGTCGTTGTGGCAGAAGACCGCGTCCACCTGGGCGCCGTCGTCCAGCAGCCGGGTCATCGCCCGGGCGCCCTCGGCGCTGGTGTACCGGTCCGTCGTCCCGGTCAGCGTCGGCTCCGGCACCAGACCGGCGGCCTGCAGCGCCTCCCGGTACCCCTCGGAGCGCAGCCGCTGGATCGTGTCGGCCGCCGGCACACCGCCGCCGATCATGCCGATCCGGGTGCGGCCCAGCGCGATCAGGTGCTCGGTGGCGGCGGTGGCCGCGGTCCGGCTGTCGATCGCGATGGAATCGGCGTGGTGGCCGAACCGCTCACCGAGCAGTACGAGCGGCACATCGTCCTGGCGCCGGCGCAGGTCGTCGACCGACAGGCTGTGCGGCACCATGATCAGCCCGTCGATGACACGCGCGTGGAAGCCGTCGGCGACGAGCTGTTCGCGTTCCGCCACCGCCTCCGTACAGTCGATGAGTACGGTCAGGCCGTGCTGCTGCGCCTCCATGACCACGTGCTGGGCGAGCTCGGAGAAGTACGGGTTGCGGACCTCCGGCACGGCGAGCGCGATCAGGTTCGAGCTGCCCCGACGCAGGTTGCGGGCAGCGACGTTCGGCCGGTAGTGCAGCTGCCGGATCGCCTGCTCGACCCGTTCCTTGGTCTCCGGGCGCAGGTAGGCGTAGCCGTTCAGCACGTTCGACACCGTCTTGGCCGACACGCCCGCCACCCGGGCGACATCCTTCAGGGTCGCGCGCACCCCGCCGCTCCGTTCCGCCGGGACAGGCGTCCGCGGGCTCACCCGGGCGGACGCGCCGCCGAGCGGGTGCCGCCCCGCGACTCCCCGTGCCGGCCGCTACATCGATGTACGCCTGCCGTACCCGCCAGCCTACCGGCCGGTGTGACCGGGTTCGGTCTGGGCGTGCCGTCCGTAATGCGTGGTTGCTCCCTGGTGGTTGCCGTGGGCACCACCGGTGTCCGCGGCACCCGTGCGGCGCGACGC
>JBAUUM010000378.1:0-3065 GCA_049582705.1 Actinocatenispora sp. | reverse complement strand
GTTCGGCGCCGTCGGCATGGTGGCCGGCACCGTGGCGCCCGACGCCGGCCCGCTGGGCGCGCTGCCCGCCGTACTGGGAGCCGTGGTGGGCATCCTCGGCATGGTGCTGCTGCTGCGGTTCGCCGTCCCGTGGATCGCCGAACGGTGGCCGGGCGACGGCCGCGAGTCCGCCGCCGGTACCCGCGGCGCCGTCGACCCCGACCCCGACTCCGGCACTTCCGTCGGCGCCGACCGGTCCGACCGCGCCCCCGGTGCCGCCGGTGCCGCCGGTGCCGCGCGACCGTCGCGTGACGACCTCGGCGCGCCGGGGGAGAACCGCCGGAAGTTCCTCGGCCTGGCGGTCGGCTCGGCCGCCGTCGCCGCGGTGGCCTGGGTGGGCGGCCGGGTGCTGCAGGAGGTCCGGTTCCGGGCCAGCCGGTCCAGGGCCATGGTGAAGATCCCCGCCCCGGCGAGCCCGGCGCCACCGCTGCCGGACGGCGTCGACATCAAGGTGCCCGGCGTGCCGCCGTGGCGTACCTCCAACGAGGCCTTCTACCAGATCGACACCGCGCTGAGCGTGCCGCAGCTCGACGCGCAGAGCTGGCAGCTCAAGATCCACGGGCGGGTCGACCATCCCCGCACACTGAGCTTCGCGGACCTGCTCCGTCGCCGGCTCATCGAACGGGACATCACCCTGACCTGCGTGTCGAACCCGGTCGGCGGGTCGCTCATCGGCAACGCGAGGTGGATCGGCGTGCCGCTGCGCGACCTGCTCCGGGAGGTCGGCGTGCACCCCGGCGCCGACCAGATCGTGAGCCGCTCCTCCGACGGCATGACGATCGGCACGCCGACCGCCGTCGTGATGGACGGGCGGGACGCGATGCTCGCGGTGGCCATGAACGGCGAACCGCTGCCGATCAAGCACGGCTTCCCGGTCCGGATGGTCGTGCCGGGGCTCTACGGGTACGTCTCCGCCTGCAAGTGGATCGTCGACATGGAGCTGACCAGCTTCGCCGACTACGACGCCTACTGGGTGCCGCGGGGGTACTCGGCCAAGGCGCCGATCAAGACCGAGGCCCGGATCGACACGCCGAAGCAGCTCGCCAAGATCGACGCCGGCACGGTCATGGTCGGCGGGGTCGCCTGGGCGCAGCACCGGGGGATCCAGCGGGTCGAGGTCCAGGTCGACGACGGCGACTGGCAGGAGGCCCGGCTCGCCGCGGTGCCGTCCACCGACACCTGGCGCCAGTGGGTCTACACCTGGCGGGCCCGACCGGGCCGGCACACGCTGCGGGTGCGGGCCACCGACGACTCCGGGGTCACGCAGACCCGGCGGGAGGCGGACGTGGCACCGGACGGTGCCACCGGTTGGCCGTACGTGGACGTCACGGTGCACTGACGGACCACGGCGTCCGTCGTGGCGCCAGCCCGATGGCGTGGCGCTCGCCTCGATGGCACGGCACGGCGCTGGCCCGATGGCGTGGCGCTCGCGCGAGGGCCGGCGGCGCCCACCCTGTACCGGGGTGGGGTCGGTCAGCCCGTGCCGGGGATCTTGTCGGGCGCGCCGAGGAAGCCCTGGATCAGCATGAAGATCATGATGGCCAGGATCGCGCCGATGGCGGCCGCCGTCTGAAGGCGACGGGTCCGGCGCACGGCGGCCTGCTCCTCCTCGGTCAGCGCGGGGTCCGCCCCGTCGTCCGAGAGGTCGGCCGTGTGCTCGGCGTCCGGCGGGCCGTCCTCCGACAGCCCGTCGTGCGACGAGCCGGCATCGTCGGCGCGGGAACCGTTCGGGTGCCCGGCCGACGGGCGACCCGTCTCTGGCGTGTCCGTCATCATCTGCTCCGGTGCGCGACGAGCTGGCTCCACGGCATCGGGTGCGCGCGCCCCGCCGCCGTAGGACTGGCCGCCGTCCGCCGCCTCCAGCGCCGTGGCGCCGGTGGGCATTCGACGGGTTGATCCGTCGGTTCCTGGATGTGCCCACTGGCACGTCAACAATGGTGCCATCCGATGCGGTCACGTCCACGCGGAGCCACCCGTTCCGGGGGGTGTCGCGTACGCTCTGTGGCGTGTCCGGCTATCTCGGCTCCTATGCGACGCTCGGCATACTGCTGATTGTCGGGGTCGTGCTGTTCACGGGCGCTTTCGCGGCGAACCGGCTGCTTCGCCCCAGTAACCCGGTCGCCGGCAAGATCACGACCTATGAGTCCGGTGTCGACCCGGTCGGTGGCCAGTGGGCGCAGGCGGAGATTCGTTACTACATTTATGCGTTTCTCTATGTTCTGTTCGCCGTGGAGAGCGTTTTCCTGTTTCCGTGGGCGCTGGTTTTCGACCGTCCCGGCTACGGCGCCACCACCCTCGTGGAGATGGCCGTCTTCGTCGGCGTGCTGCTTCTCGGCCTGCTCTACGCCTGGCGCAAGGGCGCGCTGCACTGGACGTGATCGCGGTCGCGACCGGGCGGTAGGTTGGCCGGAGGCGCCGGGTGCCGCGGCACCAGCGAGCGGTCGGTCCGACGGGGAGACGAGGGAGGTGCCGGCGTGTCCGGTGCGGTGGCACTGCCCGACCCGCAGCCACGCAAGGGCCTGGCCGGTGTGCTCGGCGAGCCGATCCGGTTCGTCCTCAACTGGGGCCGGCGCTATTCGCTGTGGGTCTTCAACTTCGGCCTGGCGTGCTGCGCGATCGAGTTCATCGCGGCGTCGATGGGTCGGCACGACTTCATCCGGCTGGGCGTCATCCCCTTCGCGCACGGGCCCCGACAGGCCGACCTGATGGTCGTGTCCGGCACCGTCACCGACAAGATGGCGCCGGCGATCAAGCGCCTGTACGACCAGATGCCCGAGCCGAAGTACGTCATCTCGTTCGGCGCCTGCTCCAACTCCGGCGGCCCCTACTGGGACTCGTACTCGGTGACCAAGGGCGTCGACCAGCTCATCCCCGTCGACGTGTACGTGCCGGGCTGCCCGCCCCGGCCGGAGGCGCTGCTGCACGGCATCCTGCGGCTGCAGGAGCGGATCGCCGCGGAGCGCGTCGGGCTGGGTGGGGTACGTCTGGACGATCCCGCCGCCGGCGTGGCCCGCGCGGGCCGCACC
>JBAUUM010000377.1:0-9888 GCA_049582705.1 Actinocatenispora sp. | reverse complement strand
GCGTAGGGCAACGGCGGGCGCTCAGGCCGTGAGGAACGCGCGGAGCCGCTCGTACGGCCAGGCGTTGACGACCTCGTCCGGGGTGAGCCAGCCGCGCTGCGCGGTGAGGGTCGCGTAGCGGACGAAGTCCAGCTGCCGGACGGCGTGCGCGTCCGAGGAGATCGCGAACCGTACGCCACGTTCCCGCGCCCAGATCAGGTGTTCGTCGCGCAGGTCGAGCCGGTCCGGGCCACCGTTGACCTCCAGCGCGGTGCCGGTACGGGCGGCGGCCTCGAACACGGCCGGCAGGTCGAGGTCGATCGGGTCGCGCCGGCCGATCAGCCGACCCGTGAGGTGGCCGATCACGTGCACGTGCGGGTTCTCGCAGGCCCGGATGACCCGGCGGGTCTGCTCGTCGCGGGGGAGCGTGAAGTGGCTGTGCACGCTCGCCACGCACACGTCGAAGCCGGCGAGTACGTCGGCCGGCCAGTCGACGGAGCCGTCGGGCGCGATGTTCAGCTCGGTGCCGTGCAGCAGGCGCATCCCGGGGTACCGGCTCTGCCGTTCGGCCAACTCGGCGCGCTGGGCGAGGGCCTTGTCCAGCGTCATGCGCTGCATGGTCAGTTCCGGCGCGTGGTCGGTGACGGCGTAGTACTCGTAGCCCCGGGCCGCCGCGGCGGCGAGCATTTCGTCCATTGTGGACACGCCGTCGGTGAGGTCGGTGTGGGTGTGCAGGTCGCCACGGAGTGCCTGCACGGTGACCAGGTCCGGCAGCTCGGCGGGCGCCCCGGGACCGCGCAACCGCGCCGCCGCGACCTCGCCGCGGTCCTCCCGCAGGGTCGGCGGCACCCAGGCCAGTCCGAGCCGTTCGTACACCTCCGCCTCGGTGCCGGCCACCACCAGCTCACCGGTCTCGGCCACGAACAGTCCGTACTCGGAGAGCTTGAAACCGGCGTGCACGGCCATCTCGCGCACCCGGACGTTGTGTTCCTTGGATCCGGTGAAGTACTGCAGGGCGGCGCCCCAGCGGTCCAGCGGGATCACCCGCAGGTCGACCTGGAGGCCGGCGTGGGTGCGGATGGAGGTCTTGGTGGTGCCGTGTGCCAGCACGGACGCGGTCTCCGGCAGCGCGGTGAACGCCGCCATCAGCGGTGCGGAGTCCGGTGCCGCGGCGAGGATGTCGATGTCGCCGACGGTCTCCCGGCCGCGCCGCAGCGAGCCGGCGTAGGCGCACCGTTCCGCGAGCGGCGCCAGTCGCTCCACGATGGATTCGGCGAGTTCCAGCGCGGTTGCCATGAGCACCCGGCCGGCGCCGCCGCGGACCAGTTCGACGCCGGCGCGGATGACCTCCTCGGTGCGTTCGCCGAACCCCTTCAGTTCGCGCAGCTGGCCGGTGTCGATCGCGGCCAGCAGTTCGTCGGTGTTGCTGACGCCGAGTTCGCGGTACACGGTCAGGGCCTTGCGCGGGCCGAGGTTCGGGATGCGCATCAGTTCGAGGACACCGGCCGGGATCTCGGCCCGCAGCTCCTCCAGCTGCCGGAACGTTCCGGTCTCCCGCGCCTCCACCACCTTGCCGGCGATGGACCTGCCCACGTTGGGGATGGCGCGTACGCCGGCCTCGTCGAGGGTGGCCAGGTCGGTGGCGTGCCCGGCGACGGCGCGGGCGGCCTTCTCGTACGAGCGGATCTTGAACCGGTCGCCGCCGGTCATGGACAGCAGTTCGGCGTACTCGCCCAGCAGCCCGGCGACGGTGTCGTTGGCGCGCGCCATCACCGGCTCCGCCGTGCCGGCCCGGCCGGGCCACCGCTTGCACGATCAGGCATGCGCCGGAGTGTACGTCGGCCCACCGACAACCGGTGACCGTCCGTCACAACACGGCCGCGACACGGCGCGGTCACGGAGGCCACGGGACGGCAACGGCTCGGCCACGGACGGATCCGGGCCGTGGTCGACCCGCGTCAGAGTCGCGTCAACCGCTCCACGTGATGTGTCGTCGTGCCGGCCACCAGCGCCGGCCGCGACGCGGGAGGAGGCATCGGATCGTGAGAGTCAGAAGCATCGCCGGGGACAGGTCGGGCGGCAGCACCGCCCGCGGCACCGTCGCCCACAGTGCCGTGACCCGCGGCACCGTCGCCCACAGTGCCGTGACCCGCAGCGCCGTGACCCGCAGAGCCGTGACCCGCAGGAACACGGGCACCGTGCTCGCCGTACTGCTCGGCTGCACGCTGCTGGCCGGCTGCGACAGCGGCGGGACCAGCTACGACAAGGCCATCGGCGGAGCCGCCGCTCCGGGAGGTGCGCCGGCACCTGCCCGGGTCGGGGAGGACGAGGCACCCGCCCCGGACCCCAGCCGGTCGGTACCGCCGGAGGCGCCGCCGGTCCGCGCCGCCGACCACCCCCGGAGCACGTTCGCGCTGGACGTGGACACCGCGTCGTACTCGTTCGCCCGGGACCGGTTGCGGTCCGGCAGCCTGCCCGAGGGCTCGACGATCCGCCCCGAGGAGTTCGTCAACTCGTTCCGCCAGGACTACCGGGAACCGTCCGGTACGGGCTTCGCCGCGACGGCGGACGGCGCCCGGCTGCCCGGCTCCGACACCCGGCTGCTGCGCGTCGGGCTGCAGACCCGTGGCGAGAGCGCCGCGAACCGGCGGGACGCCGCGCTCACGTTCGCGATCGACGTGTCCGGCTCGATGGCCGGGGAGGACAAGCTCGGCCTGGTCAAGGACTCGCTGCACACCCTGATCGGCCAGCTCCGCCCGACCGACCGGGTGGCGATCGTCGCGTTCAGCGACAAGGCCCGGGTACTGCAACCGCTGACCCCGGTACGGGACCGCGGCAGGCTGGGCCGTGCGATCGACGAGCTCAGCACGCTCGACAGTACGAACCTGGGCAGCGGCGTTCGGGCCGCGTACCGGGTGGCCCGCGACGGGTACCGGCAGGGCGCCACCAACCGGGTGGTGCTGCTGTCCGACGGCCTTGCGAACCAGGGCGACACCGAGGCGGAGAGCATCCTGCGTACCGTGTCGGATGCGGCCGGCAAGGGCATCTCGCTGCTGTGCGTCGGCGTCGGCAACGACTACGGAGACGCGCTGATGGAGCAGCTCGCGGACCACGGCAACGGGCTCGCCCGGTACGTCGCGGACCGGGACGAGGCGCGTCGGGTCTTCGTCGACGAACTGCCCGCCAACCTGGACGTCCGGGCCCGGGACGCCAAGGCGCAGGTGACGTTCGATCCGCACCAGGTGGCCACGTACCGGCTGATCGGGTTCGACGACCGGCTCCTGGCCGACCGGGACTTCCGCGACGACGCGGTGGACGGGGGCTGGATCGGCCCCGGTCACAGCGTCACGGCGCTGTACGAGGTCCGGTTGACGTCCGGGGCGAGCGGCGCGGTGGGTGAGGCGCGGGTGCGCTGGCACGACCCGGACAGTGGGCGGGCCACCGAGACGGCCCGACCGATCTCGGTCGACGACCTGGACGGCGACCTGTCCGGCGCCGCGCCCCGGCTGCGGGCCGATTACGCCGCCGCGTACTTCGCGGAGGTACTGCGTGACTCCCGGTACGCGGGGAAGGTCGAACTCAGGACGCTGGCCTCCACCGCGGACGCGGTGGCACGCCGTACCGAGGACGCCGACGTGCAGGAGCTGGCGGAGCTGATCCGTACGGCGGACACCCTGATGTGACGGCCCGCCGTCAGCTCCCGGCGAGTGGGGTGAAGACGGCGAGGGCCTCCGCGTCGGACGGCACGGTGAGTACGTTCTCCGTGATGAACTCGGCCAGCATCGGGTAGTCGGCCGCGGCGGACCGGAAGGTCTCCGCCGCGGCCGACGCGTCGTAGTGGGTGTGCCGCAGGGTCACGTCCGGGCCGAGCAGCGCCCAGTACGCACCGGCCCCGCCGTACGGCATGCCGACGCTGCCCGGGTTGACGAAGCGGCGGCGGTCGGCGAGCCGGTCGAAGGGCATGTGCGTGTGGCCGAGCACGACGGTGGCCTCGTCCCGGTCGGCGAAGCCCTGACGGTACCGGTCGACCGGCGAGTCGACCAGCACGATCTCGGTGTCGCTGCGCGAGGTGGCGTGGCAGAACAGGGTGGGGCCGAGCCCGGTGACGTCGAGGGTGACGGTCAGCGGCAGGTCGGCGATCAGGTCCCGGTGCCGGCGGGTCATCCGGCCGGCACCGTACCCGGTGGGCAGGCGCGCCTCGGGGGGCAGCGCCGGGTCGAGATCGCCGTCGACGGCGGCTACCAGTTCACGTTCGGCGTTGCCGCGGACCCAGACGGCCCGGTCGCCGAGGGCGGCGAGCCGGTCGAGCGTCTCGGTCGGCATCGGGCCGGTGGCGATGTCGCCGTTCAACACGATGAGGTCCGGTGCCTGGCCCGGCGTTGCGCCGAGGGCCTCGATGTCGGCGAGCACCGCGTCGAGCGCGGGCAGGTTGCCGTGGATGTCCGCCAGTACCGCCACTCGCATAGCGGAAACGATATACCATCGGCGCTATTGCGCCAGGCCCACCGCAACGGTCACCGCGCCAGGCCCACCGCGGCGGTCACCGCCGCGGTGAGCCGCTTACTTCGTCGGGCTCGGGCTGCCCGACACGCCGGGCGTCGGCGCGAGCACCGTGTACAGCTGCTGCGGCGCCTCACGTACCTCGCCCGCCGCCGGACGCGACGCGTCCACCGGGGTGCCGAAGTCGTGGTACCGGGTCGTCACCGTGGTGCTCGCCGAGCTGCCCGGGTCCGGAACCGTGACCGTCATCCGGGTCAGCCGACCACTGGTGTCCACGCTCGCCTCGAACGTGGCGCGCGACGGGTGGTCGCCCAACAGCTTCAGCAGCGCGGCGGCGTTGCGGTCCGAGCCGGCCGCGTCCTCGGTGAGCTTGGCGACGTCGATGCTGCCCTGGTACTGCCGGGGACCCTCCTGGCTGGCGGACTCGATCGCGTCGAGGTAGCCCGTGCTCACGGTCGGGTCGGTGGCCTGGGTCAGCACGTTGCCCGGTGCGAGCCGCCCGGTGTCGATGTGCACCCACAGCTTCGGGTCCTCGGCCACACCCTTGACGTACAGGTCGGAGCCGATGACCAGCACCTGGGCGGCCCCGATGCCGAACGAGCCGCTGATGTCGCCGCGCTTGCCGACCGGGTCGAACGAACCGTCCACCCGGGCGATGCCGGAACCGCCGTCGAACTGGAAGCTGGTGCGGGTCAGCTTGTGCACCGCCGTGGCGAGCCGCGCGGTGATCCGGCGGGTCTCCGCGGCGCTGGAGCTGGGGCTGGGGCCGGCGCTGCTCTGGCCAGGGCTCGGTGTGCCGGCCGAGCCGGCCTGGCTGCCCGGCGCCTTGCACGCCGTCAGGGCGAGTCCTGCGGTACACACTGCGGCCACCGCGATCATGCGACGCATGGTTCTCTCCTCGTGGGGGTCTGGAAGCCAGCTCCCAGTGAGACGGTGCGGAGATCAACTCGTCAGGCGGTGCCTCCGACCTCGACCATCTCGACAGCTCGACTGATCCGTACCCACTTGGCGGACTGTTGACGCATCTGCGTGTAACAGGCTATCCGGACATGGCCGCCGCGGAACAGACCCGGTCACCCGACAGGTCAACACTCCGTAGTCGAGATGACGCCCCGGTCGGCACGGTACGGCCGACGGGTCGGGTCGGTACGGGGCCGGAGACGACGAATGCCGGACGGGAGATCCCGTCCGGCATTCGACGCTGGAGCTACTTGGCCTCGACCACGTCGAGGTTGACGGTCGCCGCCACCTCGGGGTGCAGACGGACCTTGATCTGGTAGTTGCCGAGCGTCTTGATGTGCCCGGACACCTGCAGCCGACGGCGGTCCAGCTCCGGGCCGCCGGCGGCCTTGACCGCCTCGACGATCTCGGCCGGGGTGACCGAACCGAACAACCGGCCACCGTCGCCGGCCCGCTCCGACAGCGTGACCTTCAGGGTCTCCAGGGAGGCCTTGACCTCCTCGGCCTGGTCGACGCTGCGGATCTCCCGGGCGTCCCGGGCGCGCTTGATCGAGACGATCTGCTTCTCGGCGCCCCGGCTCCACGGAATCGCGAAGCCCTGCGGCAGCAGGAAGTTGCGACCGTAACCGGCCTTGACCTCGACGATGTCGCCCGGGGAACCGACGCCCGAGACCTCCTGGGTAAGGATGATCTTCATGTCGCGCCCCCTCAGCGGCTCTGCGCCGAGTACGGCAGCAGCGCCATCTCCCGGGCGTTCTTGATGGCCCGGGCGATCTGCCGCTGCTGCTGTGCGTTCACACCGGTGACCCGGCGGGCCCGGATCTTGCCGCGGTCCGAGACGAACTTCCGGAGCAGCGCGGTGTCCTTGTAGTCGACGTAGGTGATCTTCTCCTTGTCGAGAGGATTCACCTTCTTCTTCGGCTTGCGTAGAGACGCAGGCTTTGCCATGTCAGTCTTGCCTTTCACATGCTGTACCGGCGGCATCGCGACGCGCTCGGCGTCGCGACCCGTCGGCTAGAACGGAGGCTCGTCGTCAAAGCTGCTGTTGCCACCGGAACCGGAACCGGCGCCGGCTGGCGCGGCCGAGGCCCACGGGTCGTCGGCCGGCGCGCCGCCGCCACCACCCGAGGAGCCGAAACCGCCACCGCCACCGCCGCCACCGCTGCGGGACATCTTCTGCACCTTGGCGGTCGCGTACCGCAGCGAGGGGCCGACCTCGTCGACCTCCAGCTCCATGACGGTGCGCTTCTCGCCTTCCCGGGTCTCGTAGGTCCGCTGCTTCAGCCGGCCCTGCACGATGACCCTGCTGCCACGCTGCAGCGACTCGGCGACGTTCTCCGCCGCCTGGCGCCACACCGAACAGCTCAGGAACAACGCCTCGCCGTCCTTCCACTCGCCGGACTGGCGGTCGAAGGTGCGTGGCGTGGAGGCGATGCGGAAGTTGGCCACCGCCGCGCCGGAATTGGTGAACCGCAGCTCAGGGTCGCCGACCAGGTTGCCGACGACCGTGATAACCGTCTCTCCTGCCATAACTCACTCCTCACACTCGCCCGTGAGCGTCACACCGGGGTACGACGATTCACGAACAGGTTTGTCGAGGGACCCGCGGAACGCCCTTCCGGGATGTCCGCTCAGTGAAGTTCGGGGCGGAGGACCTTGGTGCGCAGCACCGACTCGTTGAGTCGCAACTGCCGGTCCAGCTCGGCCACCGCGGCAGGCTCAGCCTGAAGATCGATGACGGCGTAGATGCCCTCGGTCTTCTTGTCGATCTCGTACGCGAGCCGGCGACGGCCCCATACGTCGGTCTTCTCCACGGAACCGCCAGATGTGCGGATCACGTTGAGGTACTGATCGAGCGACGGTGCGACGGTGCGCTCCTCAAGATCAGAATCGAGGATCACCATGACTTCGTAGTGACGCAAGACTGCTCTCACCCCCCTGTGGACTAGGCGGCCGCGGAATCTCCGCGGCAGAGGGTCTGCGTCGCTCGGCAAAAACCGCGGGGACCTGCCCCGCGGCAACCACCGAACTGTCAAACAGTAACAGCCGCGGGGCGCCCGTACCCAATCCTTACTGGGTGGGACCTGGGGAGGAACGACCACACCGATGAGGTGGAGCCGGGCGCCCCGCGGAGCCTATGAACGTGTGATCTCAGGCGCTGGCGCTGCCGCCGTGCCGTTGGGTGAACGTGGTGCGGATCGCCGCCACGCCGACGCCCGCCAGGCAGACCGCGGCGATGAGCGCGAGAACGCTCGTCGCCCGCGCCGGGGTGACGCTGGAGACGGGACGGGGTGCCGCGGCGTTGTCGTGCTGCGACTGCGACGCGCCGGACGCCTCGCCGCTGCCCCCACTGGTGCCGGAGCCCTCCCCGGCACCGGCGGCCGACGACGGAACCGCCCCGCGGGCGACCGGGTCGTGCACCTTCGGGTGGGTCGGGCTCGCACCGCCGTTGGGCTGACGGCCCGGCGCCTTGTCCTTGTCCGTGGACTGCTGGCCGTCGTGGCTGCTGCTGTGGCCGCCGTCGGACGAGTTGTCGCTCGAACCGCTCTCCTGGCCGTTGCCGGAGCCGGTGTTGCCGGAACCCGTGTTACCGGAGCCCGAGTTGCCGGAACCGTTGTCGGCCGGCGGCGTGGTGGCCGTGATCGTGACGGCCTTCACGCTGGTGAGCAGGCCGACGCCATCCGGGACCATCTTGACCTCGGTGCTGCTGTTCGCCGCGAAGCTCTGGCTGGCGGCGACCGGGACAGACCCGCCGCGCTGCACCGCGGAGGACCGCTGGCCGTTGATGTAGAGGTGTGCGTTACAGGGCAGGTCGTTGACGAAGGTGACCTGGCCCGAGGTGTAGACCTGCATCGACTGCCGGTTCGGCACGGACTGGGCGGCAATGCCCAGCAGGCCGCAGTTGCCGTCGAAGGCCACCGCGCCCGCGGTCAGCTCGGTCGGGTCGGCGGAGACGGGGGCGGCGAAGAGTGCCGCACCACCGACGCCGAGAACACCGGCCGCCACCAACGAGGCCACGCCCATCTTGCGGCGTCGGGAATGTCTTGGCTGGTATCGCACGTTTCTGATCTCCCCGGGTCAGCTGTGGATCCGTTGCAAGCAACGGATCTGGAAGGGGTAACGATGTGTGTCACGGTCGGTGACGCGACTTGCGATGATATTTCTTTATCTTGCTACCGATCGGTAGCGCACACAACCCAATGCTGCGTCATTGTCGGGCCTGTCCCTACCGCAAAATTGGACATCAGGGCCGACCAGCATCGAGAAGACCTTACTGTGCGCCATGCCCGGTAGTTCCCGACACGTACCGTAGGCGATTCTCGCCACCCGCGCAGCCCCGGGTGCCGCACGGCGGCCGGCACCGTGTCACCCGGACGTCGTAGGCTCGCCCACATGCGCATCGGGGCACACGTGGACAGCACAGATCCGCTTGCCGAGGCGAAGGCCCGAGCCGCGGACGCGGTCCAGTTCTTCCTCGCCGACCCGCAGGGCTGGAAGGCGCCCACGGAGCATCCGCGAGCGGCGGAACTACGGGCCGCCGCGGAGAGCGGCGAGATCGACCTGTACGTGCACGCGCCGTACGTGCTCAACGTCGCCTCCACCAACAACCGGATCCGGATACCGAGCCGAAAGCTGCTCGACCAGCACGCCGCCGCGGCGGCGTCGATCGGCGCCAAGGGCCTGATCGTGCACGGCGGCCACGTCACCAGGGACGACGACATCGCGGTCGGCTTCGACAACTGGCGCAAGACATTCCAGTACGCGGCGAAGTCCGGCGGGTTCCCGCTGCCGATCCTGATCGAGAACACCGCCGGCGGCGACCGCGCCTGCGCCCGGCGGTTCGACAACATCGCCCGACTGTGGGACGCGATCGGCGAGTTCGACCCGGGCTGCTGCCTGGACACCTGTCACGCACACTGCGGCGGCGAGGACCTTGCCGGCATCACCGACCGGCTCCGGTCCATCACCGGCCGGATAGACCTGGTGCACGCCAACGGATCTCGGGACGGCTTCGACTCCGGTCGGGACCGGCACACGAACCTCGCACCGGACCGGGCCCCGACCGACAACGACATCAGCGCCGACGCGGTCGTCGAGGTCATCCGCGCCGCCGGGGCCACCGCCGTGGTCGAGACGCCCGACGCGGACGGTGGGCAGGCGGCCGACATCGCCTACCTGCGCGAAAGGCTGGCCCGGTGACCGCGGAGGACCGGCCGGTGAACCCCGACGGCCCCCTGGCCTCCAGTGGCGCACGACCCGACGGCCCGGCCGCCGGCCTGACCCTGCGCAAGGACGCACCGGACAAGAACCGGGCCGACGAGGGGCAGGACGACGAGATCCTGTCCGACGAACCGACGTCGCCGGCCCCCGCCGGTCCGGTCGGCTCGTCCGTCGGCATCGACGCACCCGTCAGAAAGTCGACCGGCGCGGGCGACGCCGCCACCGCGC
>JBAUUM010000376.1:0-9185 GCA_049582705.1 Actinocatenispora sp. | reverse complement strand
AGACCCAGTCCGAGGTGCGCACCACCTTCCTGCGCGAGCTGCAGAAGGGTCAGGTCCGCTCCGGTGTGGTCAGCAGCATCGTCAACTTCGGTGCGTTCGTCGACCTCGGTGGCGTCGATGGTCTCGTCCACGTCTCCGAGCTGTCCTGGAAGCACATCGACCACCCGTCCGAGGTCGTCGAGGTCGGCGACGAGGTCACCGTCGAGGTGCTCGACGTCGACATGGACCGCGAGCGTGTCTCCCTGTCGCTGAAGGCGACGCAGGAGGACCCGTGGCAGGCCTTCGCCCGCACGCACGCCATCGGCCAGGTCGTTCCCGGCAAGGTCACCAAGCTGGTTCCGTTCGGTGCGTTCGTGCGGGTGGACGACGGCATCGAGGGCCTGGTGCACATCTCCGAGCTGGCCGAGCGCCACGTCGAGGTGCCCGAGCAGGTCGTGCAGGTGGGCAAGGAGGTCATGGTCAAGGTCATCGACATCGACCTTGAGCGCCGCCGGATCTCGCTGTCGCTGAAGCAGGCGAACGAGGGCTTCACCGACACCGGTGAGGAGCACTTCGACCCCACGCTGTACGGCATGGCCGCCGAGTACGACTCCGAGGGCAACTACAAGTACCCCGAGGGCTTCGACTCGGAGACCGGCGAGTGGCTGGAAGGCTTCGACTCGCAGCGCGAGACCTGGGAGCGGGAGTACGCGGAGGCGCACACCCGTTTCGAGCAGCACATGAAGCAGATCCACGAGTCGCGTGAGGCGGAGGCCGCCGCGGCGGCCGAGCCTGCGGCCGCTGCTCCGAGTGCCGCTCCGAGCAGCAGCGCGCCGGCGAGCCCGAGCACTCCGGCCGCCGGGGTCGAGCCGTCCGGCACCCTCGCCACCGACGAGGCTCTCGCCGCGCTGCGGGAGAAGCTCGCGGGCGGCAAGGGCTGAGCCAGCGGCAAAGGCTGGGCCAGCAGCAAGCTGAGCCAGTCGGCTGAGCCACCGGCACAGCACGGCTGACAGCTGATCGAGGCCCCCATCGGATTCCGGTCCGGTGGGGGCCTCTGCCGTGTCCGGACCCCGGCACCGCCCTCGCCGGGCGTCCGGTCGTGGCTGACAGACTGTCCGGGTGCTGAGGGTAGGACTGACCGGCGGGATCGGCGCCGGCAAGAGTGCGGTCGCCGCGCGGTTGGTGGCGTGCGGTGCCGTCCTGGTGGACGCGGACCGGCTGGCTCGCGAGGTGGTCGAACCGGGCACCGACGGGCTCACCGCGGTGGTCGCCGAGTTCGGGTCGGACGTGGTGGGTGCCGCCGGGGATCTCGACCGGGCCCGGCTCGCCGAGATCGTGTTCGCCGACCCCGGTGCCCGGGGTCGCCTGGAGGCCATCGTCCACCCGTTGGTACGTCGGCGCACCGCGGAACTCGTCGCGGCCGCGCCACTCGACGCGGTGGTCGTCAACGACGTACCGCTGCTGGTGGAGGCCGGCCTGGCGGCGACCTACCACCTGGTCGTGGTGGTGGAGGCCGACCCGGGGACGCGACGGGCGCGGCTGGTCGAGCGTGGCATGGCACCCGAGGCGGCGGCGGCCCGGATCGCCGCACAGGCCACCGACGAGCGTCGGCGCGCCGCGGCCGACGCCCTGATCGACAACTCCGGCAGCCGGGACGACCTGCACGCATCCGTCGACGCGCTGTGGCGCGGTCGGCTCGTCCCGTACGAGCGCGGGCTTCGGCTCCGGCAGCCGTGCCCGCTGCCCGAGCCGCCGCGTCCGGTGGCGCCGGATGCGGCATGGTCCGGGCACTTCCGCCGGGTCGCGGGCCGCATCCGGGCGGAGCTGGGGGACCGGGTCGAGCGGGTCGACCACGTGGGTTCGACGGCGGTTCCCGGCCTGGTCGCCCGCGACGTGCTGGACGTCCAGCTGGTCGTGGCCGACGAGGTGGCGGTCGACCGGGTGGCGGAGTCGCTGGCCGCCGCCGGTCTGCCGGCGCTGCCCGGCGACCGGAGGGACGACTGGTCGGACGGCCCGGCGCACGGCGGCGCCGATCCGGGGCAGCCGGTCCGGTTGTGGCTGTGGCCGGCCGGGTCGCCACGGTGGCGTGCCGCGCTGACGGTCCGGGACTGGTTGCGCGCGGACCCGGCGGCCCGCGACGAGTACGCCGGGGTGAAGCGGGACGCCGCCGGCTCTGCGGAGTACGGCGAGGCCACGGCGCGATGGCTCACCGGGGCGGGCGGCCGGGCGTCGTCGTGGGCGGACGCCCACGGATGGCAGCCGGACCAGGCGTAGGCCCCGGTCGGGCTCGGCGGCCACCCACGTCGCCACGCCAGGATTCCAGCTGCCTAGGAAGCATTGCCGGCTGTGCCGGCGACCACGCCGAATCCGTAGCCGCCGATGAGCGACGCGCCGAACTCGGTGGCGAACCCGTGCAACGCCTCGGCGAGCTCGTCCGGAGGTCAGCGAGCATCGGCCACCCGCGGCGGCGGGTACATGACGAATGTCAGAGCCGAATGCTCGGTGGACGGCACTACCCGTGGCGGCCGTCGTGCCCGAACCTGGAGTACGTGAAGAACGACATGGCATCAGATGCCGTCACACTGCACGGCATCCGGAAGCACTACGGCGACGTCGTCGCCGTGGCCGGCATCGACCTGACGATCCCCACCGGTCAGGTGGTCGCGCTGCTGGGCACCAACGGCGCCGGCAAGACCACGACCGTGGACATCATGCTCGGGTTGCGCCGCGCCGACGCCGGCACGGTGCGGCTGTTCGGCCAGTCGCCGCGGCGGTCCCTGGACGCCGGGGACGTGGGCGCGGTACTCCAGTCCGGCGAGTTGATCTCCGGTGCCACCGTGGAGGAACTGCTGCGCGCGATCGCGGCCCTGCACCCCCACCCGCTCCCGGTCGCGCAGGTCGCCGAGCGTGCCGGGCTCGGTGACCTGCTGCGCCGCCGCACGGACCGGCTGTCCGGGGGGCAGGCGCAGCGGGTCCGGTTCGCGATCGCCCTCATCGGTGATCCGCGGCTGCTGGTACTGGACGAGCCGACGGCCGGTCTCGACGTGGCCGCCCGGCGCGAGTTCTGGCTGTCGGTACGCGAGTACGCGGGCGAGGGCCGGACGGTGCTGTTCAGCACGCACTATCTGGAGGAGGCCGACGAGATGGCCGACCGGATCGTGCTGATCAACCAGGGGCGGGTGGTGGCCGACGGGCCGACCACCGCGATCAAGGCGATGACGGCGGCCCGGCTCGTGCGCTGCACGCTGCCCGGCGCGGACCGGGACGAACTGGCCGCGCTGCCCGGCGTGTCCACCGTGGAGGTGCGGGGCGACTCGGTGCTGTTGCGCTGTGCCGACTCCGACGCCACCCTCCGGGCGCTGCTGTCCCGGTACGCCGACGCCCGGGACATCGACGTGACGTCCGCGCCGCTGGCGGACGCCTTCCTGGCACTGACCGCCACCGACGCCACCACCGACGACACCCAGGCCGGGCCGGCCGTGATGACGGGAGCCCACTGATGGGTACCTACCTGCTCCTGGAGATCAAGCGCAGCCTGCGCAGCGCGCCGTTCCTGCTGTACACGATCGGCTTCCCGGTCGGCTTCTACCTGCTGTTCACGCAGGTTTTCGGCGCGCAGTCGCCGCACCAGTGGGCCTCGCAGTACATGGTGTCGATGGCGCTGTACGGGGCGATGGGCGCCGGGCTGACGGGGGTCGGCGCCCGCATCGCGGTGGAACGTACCCGCGGCTGGACCCGCGCGTTGGCGCTCACGCCGCTGCGGCCGCTGAGCTACCTGGGCATCAAGTTCGGGTCCTCGCTGGTACTGACCCTGCCGGTGATCCTGTTGATCATGCTGCTCGGCGCGGTGGTCAACGACGTACGGTTGCCCGCCACGACCTGGGTGGCGCTGGTGCCGCTGCTGTGGCTGGCCACGTTGCCGTTCACCGCGCTGGGGATCGCCATCGGCTACAGCCTGCGTGACGAGGTCGCCAGCGGCGTGTCCGTGGTGCTGCTGTTCGTCCTGTCGATCGGCGGCGGGCTCTGGATGCCGGTGCAGGTCTTCCCGCACTGGCTGGCGGCGGTGGCCAAGGGGATGCCGTCCTACCAGGGCGGGGCGCTGTCCTGGCGGCTGCTGGAGGGCCACCAGCCCTTCGGGCCGCAGTCGCTGATCTTCCTCGGCTGGCTGGTGGCCCTCCTGGTGTTCGCGGGATGGCGGTTCCGGCGGGCATCCTGACGCGACCGGCGGTCCGACGGCGGAAGGGATACGGCACCATGGCGGACATGGCCACCGACGATCTGGAATGGACCCACCGCCGTCGGAGGATCAGCACCGTACTGGCCTGCTCGTGGCTGGGGTATCTGGGCCCGGTCGTGTTCGACCTCGTGCAGCATCCGCCCGGACCGGTGCGTACGGTGCTGGCGTGGGTGGGGCTCGTCGCCTTCGTCGGCTGCTACGTGCGGCTGATCGTGGTCGGGATGCGCCGGCCGTTCCAGATCGCGGCACCGGCGGTGTTGGTGGGCCTGCTGGCCATCTGCGGCCTGCTGCTGTGGCCCATCGGCGTCGGCTGGCTGTACACGTTCCCCTACTACCTCGCGGCGTCGCTGCCGACCCAGCTGCCCCAGCGGTACTGGGTCCCCGCCGGGGTGTCGGTGACGCTCGGCACGCTGGCGCTGGAGCTCGCGTACGGGGACCACGGGGCCGAACTGGTCGGGCGGGTCGGCTCGGTCGCGGCGGTGGGCCTGCTGATGTCGATGTTCTCCTGGATCCTGATGGCGGTCGTCCGGCTGCGCCGGGCCCAGTCGGAACTGGCCCGGCTGGCGGTGGCGGACGAGCGGCTGCGCATCGCCCGGGACCTGCACGACGTGCTCGGGCACCGGCTGGCCGCGGTCGCCCTCAAGAGCGACCTGGCCCGCCGGCTCGTCGCGGTGGACCCGGGCCGGGCCGAGGCGGAGATGGCGTCGGCCGGTCAGATCGTCCGGGAGGCCCTCGACGAGGTCCGCGCCACGGTGTCCGGGATCCGGGAGGCGTCGCTGCGTGGTGAGCTGTCCACGGCGCAGGCGCTGCTCGCCGCGGCCGGTGTCGAGTGCGTGGTGGCCGTGCCGGCCGAGACGTTGCCGGTCGCGGTCGCCGACGTGGCCGGGTGGGTGGTCCGGGAGGGGGTCACGAACGTGGTACGGCATGCCCGGGCCGACCGGGCCTGGATCACGGTGCGCGGCGTCGACCCCGTCGTGGTGGACGTGACCGACGACGGCCAGGGCTCCGCCGAGCACCGGGTCGGCAACGGCCTGACCGGGTTGTCCGAGCGGGTCACGGCGGTGGGCGGCACCCTGACGGCCGGGCGGGAGGGCGACCGGTTCCGGCTGCGGGCCGTACTGCCGGTGCCGGACGCCGAGCGGGCCGCGGCGGTGACGCCGGTGCCGGTGGCCGGTGGCGCATGATCCGCGTTCTGCTGGCCGACGACCAGCACATGGTGCGCGGCGCGCTCTCCGCGCTGCTGAGCCTGGAGTCCGATCTGACCGTCGTCGCGGAGGTGGCCGACGGGCGTGCGGCGGTGGACGCGGCGGCGCAGCACCGCCCGGACGTGGCTCTGCTGGACATCGAGATGCCCGCGCTGTCCGGCATCGAGGCGACCGCGCTCATCGGGCGCTCGACGCCGGAGGTGCGGGTGCTGATCCTCACCACGTTCGGTCGGCCCGGATATCTGCGCCGGGCGATGGACGCCGGTGCCCGCGGCTTCGTGGTGAAGGACGCGCCCGCCGGGGACCTGGCCGCGGCGGTGCGGCGGGTCGCCGCCGGGGAGATCGTGCTGGACCCGGCGCTGGCGGTGGCCTCGCTGGGCAACGGCCCCAGTCCGCTGACCGAGCGGGAGGGTGACGTGCTGCGCGTCGGCATGGGCGGCGCGGCGGTCACCGAGATCGCCGACCGACTGTCCCTGTCGGCCGGCACGGTGCGCAACTACCTGTCCAGTGCGATCGGGAAGACCGGTGCCCGTAACCGGGCCGAGGCGGCCCGCATCGCCCGGGACAACGGCTGGCTGTAGCGCTGCCCCGTCGGCGCCGTGCGGCCCGCGGCGCGTAGCTGGCCGGTGTGCCGTCGTGGACATTCGCGTGCGCCACAGTGGGTTCCGGTGACGAACTGCTGCGAGGAGTCATCGCGAGGAGATCCTGCCAGGATGCCGCGACGGGACCCCGGCCCGAGGGGCCGGGGTCCCGTCGGGCAGGTCGCTCACGGTGGGCGGGACACCTCCACGGCGTCCGGCCTCGGTGCGCTCTCCGGCCCAAGGGCCAGGGCTGCAACCCCCGCGAAGATGCGGTACGGGACCGTGAGTGGATCGGCCCGCTCGTCTTCTTCGCAGGCGCCGCAAGCGGCCTGCTGACCCGACGGTAGACCGGTGACAGGTGCCACACAAGCCATTGCCGATGCTTCCCTGAAAGGAGATCGGCGTGCTCGTCGTGTTCGGGATGGTGTGCCCCGATAAGGCCGTACTGGGCCGTTTTTTGGGTGACTGATCCGGTCCGCTGCGGTCCGCTGCGGTCCCGTACGGTCTTCGTCACCACGGCGGTCCGAAACGTCGGACCACCGTCGTACGGTGGTGGCATGACGCTCGAAATCCCCCGCCGTGAGGGCCGCTTTGAGGTGGTCAGCGACTACCAGCCGGCCGGTGACCAGCCGACCGCCATCGCCGCGCTGGAGCGGCGGGTGAAGGCGGGGGAGCGGCACGTCGTGCTGCTCGGCGCCACCGGCACGGGGAAGAGCGCCACCGCGGCCTGGCTCGTGGAGCGGCTGCAACGGCCCACCCTGGTGATCGCGCCGAACAAGACGCTCTGCGCCCAGCTGGCCAAGGAGCTGGGGGAGCTGCTGCCGAACAACGCGGTCGGCTACTTCGTCAGCTACTACGACTACTACCAGCCCGAGGCGTACATCCCGCAGACCGACACCTACATCGAGAAGGACTCGTCCATCAACGAGGAGGTGGACCGGCTACGGCATGCGGCGACGATGAACCTGCTGACCCGCCGGGACACGGTCATCGTGGCGACGGTGTCCGCGATCTACGGCCTGGGCACGCCGCAGGAGTACATCGAGCGGGCGGTCCGGGTGAAGGTGGGCACCGAGGTCGACCGGGACAAGCTGCTGCGCCGGCTGGTCGACGTGCAGTACACCCGCAACGACATGGCGTTCCAGCGGGGCACCTTCCGGGTCCGCGGTGACACGGTGGAGATCATCCCTGCGTACGAGGAACTCGCCGTGCGGATCGAGTTCTTCGGTGACGAGGTGGAGAAGCTCTTCTACCTGCATCCGCTGACCGGCGAGGTGATCCGGGAGGCCGACGACCTGATGATCTTCCCGGCCAGCCACTACGTGGCCGGGCCGGAGCGGATGGAGCGGGCGATCCGGGACATCGAGGCCGAGCTGGAGCAGCGCCTCGCCGAGCTGGACCGGCAGCATCGGCTGCTGGAGGCACAGCGGCTGCGCATGCGTACGCAGTACGACATCGAGATGATGCGCCAGGTTGGCTTCTGTTCCGGAATTGAGAACTACTCTCTGCACATGGATGGTCGCGATTCGGGGAGTGCGCCGCACACGCTGCTCGACTACTTCCCGGACGACTTCCTGACCATCATCGACGAGTCGCACAGCACCGTGCCCCAGATCGGCGGCATGTACGAGGGCGACGCGTCACGCAAGCGCACCCTGATCGAGCACGGCTTCCGGCTCCCGTCCGCGGCGGACAACCGGCCGCTGCGGTTCGACGAGTTCACCGAGCGGGTCGGCCAGTCGGTGTACATGTCGGCCACGCCCGGCCCGTGGGAGCTGGGGCAGGCGCAGGGCGAGTTCGTGGAACAGGTGATCCGGCCCACCGGGTTGGTCGACCCCGAGGTGGTCATCCGCCCGACCAAGGGCCAGATCGACGACCTGATGGACCAGATCCGGGAGCGCACCGGTCGGGACGAGCGGGTGCTGGTCACCACGCTGACCAAGAAGATGGCCGAGGATCTCACCGACTACCTGCTGGAGCACGGCATCCGGGTGCGCTACCTGCACTCCGAGGTCGACACGCTGCGCCGGGTGGAGTTGCTGCGCGAGCTGCGCCAGGGCGAGTTCGACGTGCTGGTCGGCATCAACCTGCTGCGTGAGGGCCTGGACCTGCCCGAGGTGTCGCTGGTGGCGATCCTCGACGCGGACAAGGAAGGGTTCCTGCGCTCCGGGACCAGCCTCATCCAGACCATCGGTCGAGCAGCGCGGAACGTGTCCGGTCAGGTCATCATGTACGCCGACCAGATCACGCCGTCCATGGCGCACGCCATCGACGAGACCAACCGGCGGCGCGAGAAGCAGGTCGCGTACAACACCGAGCGGGGCGTCGACCCGCAGCCGCTGCGCAAGAGGATCGGCGACATCCTCGACGACATCTACCGCGAGGCCGACGACGCGCAGGCGCTGGTCGGCGGCGCCGGCCGGCAGCAGTCCCGCGGCAAGGCGCCGGTGCCGGAGACCCGCAGCCGGGCGCGTAACACGGCCAAGGCGGGATCCTCCGAGCCGGCCCGTGCCGGCATGGCCAGGGCGGAACTGGCCGACCTTATCCAGCAGCTCAACGATCAGATGTTGGCCGCCGCGCGGGAGCTGCAGTTCGAGCTGGCCGCGCGGATCCGGGACGAGATCGGTGATCTGAAGAAGGAACTGCGCGGCATGGACGCCGCCGGTGTGAAGTGAGGTGATGCCGGGCCATGGCCAACCGACGCACGATGCACGGACCACCGCCGCCCCCGGGCGCGGACGACATGACGCTGCTGGGCGGCGGCCGGATCTGGGAGCAGAACATCCGGCCACTGCTGGAGATGCTCGCGCTGTACGCGGGTGGTGGTTTCGACTCAACGGAGTGGTCCGTCACCGAGCAGCGGCTGAAGGACACCGACGCCGCCTCGGCCGATGGTTGGTACAACCGCCCGGTCTACGGGGGCGTGGCGCGGCTTGCCGTGGTCATGGCCCGGGTGAGCGGTGACGACCTGGTCTCGGTCCGGATCTGGGGCAACGACGTGCCGGGGCTCGCCGAACGCGTCGACACGCTGTTCGACATCGGCACCCTGTACCGGCTGACGGCGTCCTGACGGCACTGGCCGGTCCGTCGGGGCGACCCGGCCGTGCGGTGGCGGCGGGCCGGCCTTCCGAATGCCTCGACCGCTGCGCGGCGGGGGCGTTCCGGCGCTGCACGGTCCAGACG
>JBAUUM010000375.1:0-3790 GCA_049582705.1 Actinocatenispora sp. | reverse complement strand
GCCGTCGGCCGGACCGTGCCGAGGCTGGTACCCGGCCCCCGTGCCGAGCGCGTCGGGCGGGTCCTCGGAGCGTCGGCGCACCGCCCACCGGACCGGCTCCAGCATCCGGTAGCCGGCGGTGATGTCGGTCAGCTCGGGCTCCAGCAGCGACGCGTCGACCAGTTCGGCGAGCGCGGCGCAGGTCTGCGCCTGGTCCAGCCACCCCGCTGTCAGCCACTCGACCGCGGCGAGGTCCACCCGGCCCGGCCATCCGGCGAGCCGGCGCAGCAACCGTTCCGCGTCCGGCCGCAGCAGCCGACACGACCAGTCGAGGCTGGCGCCCAGGCAGGCGTGCCGGGACGGCAGCGGCCCCGCGTCGTGCCGGGGCGTCGGGCGACCGAGCGGATCGACCAGCGGGGCCCCGTCCGACGCGGCCAGCCGTTCGAGCAGCAGCCCGGCCGGCAGGGTACGCAGCCACGGCGCCGCCAGTTCCATCGCCAGCGGCAGGCCGCCCAGGTACCGGGCCAGCCGCTCCAGGTCGGCCGGGCGGGACGGTACTCCGCCGGGGCGCAGCCCCGCACCGGCCGCGCGGTCGGCGAGCAGGGACACCGCGTCACTGTCCGCCCCGTCCGCGCGCAGCGGGCCAAGGTGCCAGACCAGTTCGCCCGGTACGCCGAGGGGCTGCCGGCTGGTGGCCAGTACGGTGATGCCGGGGCAGCTGGCCAGCAGGTGCGCCACCAGCGCGGCCACCGCCGGTCGCTGCCGCTCGCCGCTGTCCACGACCAGCAGGCTCTCGCTGCCCGCCAGGTGTTCGGTGACCGCGTCCGTGGCGGACTGTCCGCAGCCGGCACACACACCGAGCGACTCGGCCAGCAGCTGCTCGACCCGGTCCTCGTGCTGCGCGCCGGCCAGGTCGCAGAACCAGGCGCCGGTCGGATAGCTGCCGGCGACGTCCCGGGCCACCTCGACGGCGAGCCTGGTCTTGCCGACGCCGCCCGCGCCCCACACGGTGACCAGGCGATGCTCCCGCGCCAGCATGGCCAGTTCCATCCGCTCCGGGTCCCGACCCACGAACCGGCCGGGCGACGCCGGCAGGTTGCCGGTCCGGCCGTCCACGGTGCGGGGCGGCGGAAAGTCCCGGCGCAGCCCACCGGCGGTCACCTGGTGGATGCCGGTCCGGTCGTCGAACCCGCGCAGCCGGTGCGTACCGAGGTCGAGCAGCCGCACCTCGCCGGTACGCAGGTACTGCCTCGCGGCGAGCGCCGTCGCCGCCGAGCACAGCACCTGGTCGCCGGCCGCCGCCGCGGCTACCCGGGCGGCGCGGTGCACCTCGGCGCTCGCGTACTCGCCCCGGCGGGCCTCCGCGTACCCGGTGTGCAGGCCCATCCGTACCCGGGGGCGCGCGTCGAGGCTCGGCCACCGGTGCGCGGCGAGCGCACGCTGTGCCCGTACGCAGGCGCGCAGGGCGGCGTCGGCGTCGGCGAACACCGCGAAGAACGAGTCGCCCTCGGTCAGCAGCTCGGCGCCCCGCTCGGACCGCAGGCAGTCGCGCAGCAGCCTCCGGTGGTCGGCCAGTACCTCCCGGTACAGCGGGCCGAGCGCGCGGGCCAGCCGGGTCGACCCCTCGATGTCGGTGAACAGGAAGGTGACCACGCCGCTGGGCAGGCCATGATCACCATGTGTAGTTTCGTCGATCGGCTCGGAGCGGACCGGCACGTGATGTACCTCCATGCCCCAACAGTTGATCTCATCAGAAGTCAGGTGGCGCACCGAGCCTCCCCTCGTTGGGGTGTCACTGCGCGTGACCCTGCCACGATCCTCACCGGTCGGCGGGGCAACCCGCGAGTAAGGGTCGACGCGGCGCGGTTGTTGCGCTGTGCCCGGCGCGCACGGGACCATCGGACGCATGTCACATCAGGTGCGCGCCGTCGTCGCCGGCGCGAAGAACGCTCCCGTCACCGTCGAGACGATCACCGTGCCGGACCCGGGTCCGGGTG
The DNA here is from genome assembly GCA_049582705.1 of Actinocatenispora sp. Lineage (GTDB taxonomy): Bacteria > Actinomycetota > Actinomycetes > Mycobacteriales > Micromonosporaceae > Actinocatenispora. Next base: position 1,814 of record JBAUUM010000375.1, on the reverse strand, counting down.
AGGCGCTGGTCCGGGTCGCGACCTGCGGGGTCTGCCACACCGACCTGCACTACCGGGAGGGCGGGATCGGCGACGACTACCCGTACCTGCTCGGGCACGAGGCGGCCGGCACCGTCGAGTCGGTCGGCGACGGCGTCACGAACGTCGCCCCCGGCGACATGGTGATCCTCAACTGGCGTGCCGTCTGCGGCACCTGTCGGGCCTGCGAGCGGGGCCGCCCCTGGTACTGCTTCAACACGCACAACGCGACGCAGAAAATGACCCTCGCGGACGGCACCGAGCTGTCCCCGGCGTTGGGCATCGGCGCCTTCGCGGAGAAGACCCTGGTCGCGGCCGGGCAGTGCACGAAGGTCGACGCGAGTGGCCCCATCGGCACGGAGCAGTTCACCGCCGCGGCCGGCCTGCTCGGCTGCGGGGTGATGGCCGGGCTCGGCGCCGCGATCAACACCGGCGGGGTGACCCGCGGCGACTCGGTCGCGGTGTTCGGCTGCGGCGGGGTCGGCGACGCGGCGATCGCGGGTGCGAAGCTGGCCGGTGCGACCACGATCGTGGCCGTCGACGTCGACGACCGGAAGCTCGACTGGGCGCGTGGCTTCGGCGCCACCCACACGGTCAACTCGCGTAACGCCGACCCGGTGGCCGAGATCCGGGCGCTGACCGGCGGCAACGGGGTGGACGTGGCGATCGAGGCGGTCGGCCGACCCGAGGTGTACCAGCAGGCCTTCTACGCCCGGGACCTCGCCGGCACGGTGGTACTGGTCGGCGTGCCCACGCCCGAGATGCGGCTGGAGCTGCCGCTCATCGACCTGTTCAGCCGGGGCGGCGCGCTCAAGTCGTCCTGGTACGGGGACTGCCTGCCCAGCCGCGACTTCCCCATGCTGATCGACCTGTACAAGCAGGGCCGGCTGCCGCTGGACGCGTTCGTGTCCGAGACCATCGGCATCGACGGCGTGGAGAGCGCGTTCGATCGGATGACGCGCGGCGAGGTACTGCGTAGCGTGGTGGTGTTGTGAAACCCCGGCCACGAGGCTCCACATTGGAACGGCGTGGCGCGACCGACCGGAGGTTCTCCTGATGTCCACCCGCATCGAGCAGATCGTCACCTCCGGGGTGTTCGAACTGGACGGCGGCAGCTGGGACGTCGACAACAACGTCTGGCTGATCGGTGACGACCGGGAGTGCCTGGTGATCGACGCACCGCACGACGCGGCGGCGATCGCCGAACTGGTCGGCGACCGGGACGTGGTCGCGATCGCCTGCACCCACGCCCATTCGGACCATGTGGACGCCGCGCTGGACCTGTCCGCCCGGGTCGACGCCCCGGTGCTGCTGCACCCGGACGACCGGCCGCTGTGGGACCTGGTGCACCCGGACCGGACCCCGCACGCCGAACTCGCCGACGGCGAGACCCTCACCGTCGCGGGCATCGACCTGTGGGTACTGCACACCCCCGGCCACTCGCCGGGCGGGTGCTGCTTCCACGCGCCGCAGCTGGAGGCCGTGTTCACCGGCGACACCCTGTTCGCGGGCGGGCCGGGCGCCACCGGCCGGTCGTACTCGGACTTCGACACGATCATCGGGTCGATCTCGGACCGGCTGTTGTCCCTGCCGCCCCGGACCACGGTGCACACCGGGCACGGCCCGACCACCACGATCGGCGCCGAGGCGCCACAGCTCCCGGAGTGGATCGCCCGGGGCCAGTGAGGCCGCGCCTCGGGAGGCGCGCCGGCCCACCGGCGGCGTGCCTCCGGAGGCCGCGTCCGGCTGCGTTCGGTCGGTGGTCGCGGGGCTCCACTCGCGACGACGGGTGGGCC
>JBAUUM010000374.1:0-10948 GCA_049582705.1 Actinocatenispora sp. | reverse complement strand
GTGACGGTCCGGCGGGCGCGGGCCGGTCTCGGTGCTGCGCGGTGCTTCCCTGGCCTAGCCGTTCGTCTGGTACGCCGCGACGTAGTCCACGGTCATCCCCGCGCCGGAGCTGGTGTCCCCGGCCGGCGTCGAGCAGCCGCAGACCCCGTTGGGGAAGCCACCGCCGATCGCCACGTTCAGGATCAGGAAGAAGCCGTGGTCCACGGCGTTGTGCCAGGTGGTGGCGTCCATCTGTGACTGGTTGACGGTGAACACGTTCGCGCCGTCGACGTACCAGCGGATCTGCTCGGCCGAGGTGTTCGTCCGGTCCACGATCACCGAGTAGGTGTGGAAGCCGGTCTGGCAGCCGGAACAGTCGTGCAGGCCGCTGCCCAGGCCGTTGGTCTCGTTGCACGGGCCGCCGGGGTTGACGCCGCAGTGCAGGGTCGCGGCGACCTGGCTCCTGGCGTTGACGTCCTCCATGATGTCGATCTCGCCGATGCTCGGCCAGTTGGTCGCGCCGACCGGACGGGCGTCCGCGCCGAGCATCCAGAACGCCGGCCAGTAGCCGAGGCCGCGTTCCGGGTTGGGCTGCTGGATCGACGCGGTGACCTCCAGTTGGCCGCCCGCGGGCGCGGCCAGGTCGGTGCGCTGGGACTCGACCCGACCGGAGGTCCACGACCCGCCGGAGTTGATCGGTTTGATCACGAGGTGCCCGGAGCCGTCGTGGAAGACGTTGTCGGTACTCGTGGTCACGGTCTCGACCTCGCCGGTACCCCACTGCCCAGCGCCGCCCGGGTAGCCGGTGCCGGTGTCGTAGAGCCAGTTCGAGGTGTCCAGCCCGGTGCCGCCCGCGCCGTCGAAGTCGTCGCTCCACAGCGTGCTCCAGCCGGCGGGCGGACCCGGTACGGCGGGCGGCGAGTGGGGCGTCGAGGGCTGCAGGCTCGCCGACGCGACGGACGTCGCGGCGAAGAGGGTGACGAGCGCGGTGCCGACGCCGACGAGGATTCGGCGGCGGGGTCGGCGGAACCGGGACAGGTGGGGGAGCGGGTGTCTCACGTGGCCTCCTGGGCGGGATCGCGGTCCGCCGTCGACGGACCGCGAGGGGCGGTGGATGCCGCGGGCACGGTCGGATGCCGGCACGGCTCCGGTCACGTGGTCGGGTTCTCCAGCGGGGCGGTGATCTTCAGCGCGCTAGGCTGGCGATGATCCGCATGACCGGCGTGGTTGGACTCCGGCGGTGTTCACGGCCGGAGCGCGTCGAGTGGGTCGGCTGGGTGACCGGGGCAGCCGGTCACCCAGCACGGTGACGATGTGGCCGGCGGGTGCGCCGGCCGGTCGTTCCCGTCAGCGGGGTGGATCGCGCATCGCGTGCTCCTGACGTCAGGCGCGGACCGTGGCGTGCTCGTGGGCCGGTGGAAGGTCCGAGCCGCAGGAGCGCCGCACGACGAGCTGTGTGGGCAGCAGCACCGGATCGGGCACCGGGGAGCCGGGGACCGTGAGGTCGACCAGGGCGCCGACCGCGGTGGCGCCGAACTGCCGGTAGTCCTGGGCGATGGTGGTCAGGGCCGGGCGGACGAGTTCGGCGGCCTCGATGTTGTCGAAGCCCACCACGGCGATGTCGCCGGGCACCGACCGTCCGTCCCGTTCCGCGGCCTGGATCGCGGCGATGGCCATCGCGTCACCGCCGACGAAGACCGCGGTCGGCGGTTCCGGCAGGGCCAGCAGTCGGCGCATCGCGGTGGCGCCGCTGTCCGGGAAGAAGTCGCCGGCCTGCACGTAGTCCGGCCGGTGCGGCAGGCCGAGCCGGGTCAGCTGTTCCTGGTACCCGGTGAGCCGTTCCGCCGCGGGCCACATGTCCCGCGGCCCGGTGATGGTCGCGATGCGCCGATGTCCCAGGCCGTACAGGTGCCGGACCGCGCCGGCGGCCCCGGCCCGGTTGTCGGAGCCGATCGAGACCGACCGGGGGCCGCGCACGGTGAGGTCGAGTGCCACGCACGGCAGCGGGCTATCCAGCAGCGCGGCGACCTGCGCCGTGTGCTGGTCGACGCCCATCAGGACCACGCCGTCCAGGTTGTACTGCTGGGCCAGCCGCACGTACCCGGACGGGTCCGGTGTCCCGGTGATGGGGAGCAGCAGCAGGCCCTGCCCGCGCTCGCTCAGCGCGTGCTTGAGACCGACCAGCAGGTCCTGCAGGAACGGGTGCTGCTGGCCCTCGCTGCGGTAGTCGGTGTCCCACAGCAGTCCGACCAGGCCGGAGCGTCGACTGGCCAGCGCGCGGGCCGAGGCGTTCGGCGCGTACCCGAGCTGCCCGGCCAGTGCCAGGATCCGCTGCCGGGTTGCCGGGCTGACCTCGGGTCGGTCGTTGAGCGCGCGGGAGACCGTCGCCGCCGAGACGCCGCTTCGCCGCGCCAACTCGTTGATGTCCACGGGCCTGGCGGTGTCCTGCGGGCCTGCGTCGCCCGCGCGACGGGACCGGTCACCGTGCCGCGTCGACCGCGTCGACGGGGACCGCCTGGTACCCGGCGGGCCGGCGCGGTCGGAGATGGCCGCGGCGCCGGTCTCCGGAGGGGCGTCGGCTTCGGGCGGGGTGTCGATGTCCATGCAGACCTCGGGGGTGGACATAACAGACGGAAGCGCTTACGGCTAGCTAAACGCATCCCGTGAAGCCTTGTCAAGACGCCCCGCCCCGGCGGCGGACGGTCGGCGCGCTACGCCGCCGGAGCGAGTGCCCGCGCGCAGCGCATCGCGTCGTGGCCGGGCAGAGTGGCGAGGACCGGTGTGCTGACCCCGGCGGCGACGTACCGCGCGATGTGTGCCCGGCACTCGCGCGGCGTGCCGTGCACGATCAGCGCGTCCACCACCTCGTCGGGGACCGCTGCGGCGGCGCCGGCACGGTCGCCGGCGGCCCAGGCACGGTGCATGTCGGCGAGCGCGTCGCCACGGCCCAGCCAGTCGTGGAACCGTGCGTACGCGCCGACGGTGAGGTAGCCGGCGACCAGCCGGCGACCGAGCGCCCGAACCTCGTCCGGCCTGCCGTCCGGGGCTACGAAGATCCGGGCGACCAGTTCCGGTCCGTCGCCCAGCGCGGCCCGGACCTTCGGCACGTCGTCGGCGGCCAGCCAGTTGGTGATCGCGCCGTCGGCTTCCCGGCCCGCCAGCCGGAGCATGCCCGGGCGCAGCGCGGCCAGCAGGATCGGCGGTGGCTGCTTCGGTGGCTGCTCCAGCCGGAAGCCGCGGACCTCGAACGTCTCGTACCGCTCGGTGACCTTGTCCCCGGCGAGGGCCCGTCGCAGGAACCGCAACGTGTCGCGGACCCGCTGGTACGGCCGGCTCAGCGGGGTGGCGTTCCAGTCCTGCACGATGGCCGGCGCGGAGGTCCCGATGCCCAGCGCGAACCGGCCGGGCGCCAGGTTGGCGAGGCTCGCCGCGCTCATCGCCAGCAGCGCGGGACCGCGGGTGTAGACGGGGACGATCGCCGTGCCCAGCCGGGCGGTGGGCGCCGCGCCGGCCGCCAACGCGAGCGGCGTGAAGGCGTCACTCCCGGCGGTCTCCGCGGACCACAGATCGGTGTAGCCCAGGCCGGACAGCTCGGCCAGCAGGTCGGCCTGCGCGCCCGGCGCGACGCCCGGCAGCGGCACCGTGAGACCCCAGCGTTCGCTCATCGTGCTCCTCACCTCGACGGACCGGAGTGCGCGCCGGCAACGGTCCGGCGCGCGGTGCCCGTCGCGGCGGTGGCGACGATGATAGCCGTCCGGCGTGTGCGCGGCATTCCCGACCGATCGGGCGGCGCGCGCCGGTCAGTCGGTCGGTTCGAGCACGAGGACCGGGATGGTCCGGGTGGTCTTCTGCTGGTACTGCGCGTAGTCCGGGTACGCGGCGACCGCCCGGTCCCACCACAGCGACCGCTCCTCGTCGAAGACCTCCCGCGCGGTCATGTCCCACCGGGCCGGCCCGTCCTGCAGCTCGACCCGTGGGTCGGTGGTCAGGTTGTGGTACCACACCGGATGCTTGGGGCCGCCGCCCAACGAGGCCACGACCGCGTACCGGCCGTCGTGCTCGACGCGCATGAGCGGCGTCTTGCGGATCTTGCCCGTCCGGGCACCCACGCTGGTCAGGATGATCACCGGCATGTCGCGCATGGTGGTGCCCTGGGTGCCGCCCGAACTCTCGTACAGCTCGACCTGCTCGCGGGACCGCTTCGACGGGCTGGGTTCGTACTCTCCGTGCAGAGGCATGCCACCAGTCAACATCGCCGGTGCGGGCCGGTGCCAGCATTGCCGGAAGTTTCCGCCCGCGGATGTGCCGTTTCGGCCGTGTCGCCCGGTGACCGCCCGGTCGGTCGTACCGCGGCGTTCCGCGCTGTGACCGACCGGGCGGTCCGGTGTCACAGTGGCGTGACCGGACCGGCGTGCGGCGCGTACACGAGGGCGTCGTAGGCCCGGGCGGGCACGATCGTCACGGTGTACGTGCTTTCCAGGTGGCTGTAGATCGACCGGAAACCCTCGCCGACCATGCCCATCGGCACCTCGGACGTGAGCAGCTCCCGGTTGCCGGACCTGGCCGACGCCTGCGCGAAGTCCACGTAGCCGAGCCGCTCGCCGCCGAACAACGCGGCCACCGGGGCGTCGTGGCCGACCGTGAACTTCTTCCGCTCACCGGAACCGTCGTCCCTGGCGATGAACGTGCTCGAACCGAACTCGGTCCCGATCGTGAAGTAGTCCCGGCCGTACCGCTTCGCCAGCCCTTGACCCATCGACTCGTAGCCGAACGCGGCGCCGCTCTTGTCGACGTGTCCGTCGTGGGCGCCCAGTACCACCTTCGGATGCCCGCGCCGTTCCGCGAGATCGGCGATCCACCCGACGTTCCGGGCCATCCAGGTGTCCCGGTTGCTGGCGCGCTGGTCGTCCGAGGAGGCCAGCTGCGCGCCCAGCCGGATCGTGTCCGCGTGATGCAGGGCGAGGGCGAACGACTCCGCGGAACTGGCGGACACGTACGCGTCGCGCCGGTTCCGCATCGCGGTCACGATGCGCTGGGCGGCCCGGCCCCCCGCGGCGATCGTGGCCTTGTCCAGGCTGGTGCGCCTGGCATCGGTGAGGTGGGCCAGCGCCGTGCGGGTCGGCTCTACCCGGGCCGGATCGACCGTGCCGAGATAGCGCAGCAGGCGCTGCTTGTTCGCGTCGTAACGCTGCATGTCGAAGCCGTAGACGTGCACCTTCTCCCGGTCCGGGAGACCGGCGTCGTGGTCGTGCAGCCACTGGAGCAGGTCCGCCGTCTCGTGGGTCCGGTACAGGTCGAATCCGAGCGCGCCGGCCGCGCTGCGTGCCGTGCCGTCTCCCCGCGTGACGTAGTCGTCGGCCACGGCGGTGCCACCGAAGTCGGCCTCCAGCGCGACGGTACGGAAACCGTGCCGCCGCACCAGATTCTGGATGACCAGCGTGCGGGCCCGGACGAAGTCCCGGTTGCCGTGGGTCGCCTCGCCGACCGCCACCAGCCGGGCGGACGCCGCGTCGTCGAGCGGCGCCTGGGCCAGCGGGACCACCGCGTTGGCCCGCACCCGGGACGTGTCCACACCGGAGCATCCGGTTGTCACCAGGCCGACCAGCGCGAGACCGAGGGCCGCGACGCCGAACAGCGAGCGGTTGCGTCCGCGCCCCATGTCAGTGCACATCCTTGCGCAGCACCCGGACGACGCCGACCGCCATCGGCAGCACGATCCAGAAGGCCACCGACACGGCCAGTCGGCCCACGTCACCGCCGGACATGTGACCGGTCTGCAGGGGCACCGTGGTCGCGCTCAGGTTGAGCCATTCGGACAGGTGTTTCCCGCCGGAACCGAGTGAGGCGACGATGCTCCAGGCCATCACGCTCGACAGGCAGATCAGGATCGCGCTCGGCGCGTTGAGCAGCAACATGCCCAGGGCCAACCCCATCGACACCACCAGGACGTTCGTCACGGCCCAGCCGATCAGCCCGAGCGGCGCGACATCCCAGTCGGCCGGCACGTGCTGGCCGCTGGCGACCAGCGCGGTCACCGGTACGGCCACGAGCATCGAGAGCGCCGCGGCGGCCAGCGCGGTGATCATCGGCGGCAGCGCCTTGGCCACCAGTACCCGCCCGCGGCGGGGTTCCAGCGTGAACGTGGTCAGGGCGGTGTGGTGGCTCCACTCGCCCGTGACGGACAGGATGCCGAGCACCGGCAACAGGGTGCTCAACCCGATTCCGGCCGTGTGGATCAGAATCAGCAGCTTCGGGCCGGTCGCCACGCCGCGGCCGACGATGGCCAACAGGACCACGACGATCAGGGCCGCGGTCATGATCATGCCGCTGCGTGTGTCGAACAGCTTGCGGGTCTCGGCCGACAGCAGCCGGTGGAAGGGGACGGGGCCCTGCGTGCCGCCCCGGACGGTGGTCGGCCTGGGGGCCGTGGTGTGGTCCATGTCTGCACCTGTGGTGGTCTCGTCGAGGGTGGTCAGGGGACGTCCGGGGGTGGTCATGCGGCACCCCGGTCGGCCTTCGCGGTCAGTTCGAGAAAGGTCTGTTCGAGGCCCTGGCCGTGGTTGAGTTCGTCGACGGTGCCCTCGGTCAGCACGCGACCCCGGCCGATCATCACGATGCGGTCGGCGATCTGCTCCACCTCGTGCAGCAGATGCGAACTGAGCAGCACGGCGCAGCCCGCGCCGGCGAGGGTGCGCAGCAGCCCGCGCATCCACTGGATGCCCTGCGGGTCCAGACCGTTGGCGGGTTCGTCCAGGATCAGCGCCTCGGGATGGCCGAGCAGCGCGTGGCCGATGCCGAGCCGCTGCCGCATCCCGAGCGAGTACCCGCCGACGGCGCGGCCGCCCTCCCGGGCGGTCAGCCCGACCAGGTCGAGCACCTCGTCGACCCGCTTCCTGGGCAGGCCGAGCACGGTCGCGCCCAGGGTCAGTACCTCACGGCCGGTCCGACCGGGGTGCTGGGCGCCGGCGTCGAGCAGCGTGCCGACCCGGTATCCGGGGCAGTCCAGCTCGACGTAGCGTCGGCCCAGCACGGTGGCCGTGCCCGAGTCGGGCCGGGACAGCCCGACCAGGATGCGCATGGCCGTCGACTTCCCGGCTCCGTTGGGTCCGAGGAAACCGGTGATGCTCCCCGCCGCGACGGTGAAGGACACGTCGTCGAGCGCCCTGACACCCCGGTATGTCTTGCTGACGTGGCTGAATTCGATCACGGACCCAGTCCACCGGACGGGCGGGCGACGGGCATCGGACCGGGGTCGAGGCCGCCGGAGCGGTGGGCTCGACCATTCGCCCGAGATGTCGACCTGTGGCCACCCGGGTATCGACCCAGGTCGCTGGGGTACGGGGCCGGAGGTCTCTAGGCTGTGGCCCGTGGAGGACCAGACGGACCACCAGCCGCCCCTGGGGCCGGCGGACATCGCGCTGCGGTACGCGTGCGCGCTGCTGCCGATGCTCTTCTACGGGGTGATCCTGGGTTGGGTCGTGGCGCACGACCTGTCCCGGCTGCCCGGCGCGCTGGCCGACGCGGGGCTCGGCGTGACGGGGCTGGTGCTGATGCGCTGGCGGCGCCGCTGGCCGTGGCAGATCGCCCTGGCGACCGCCCTGCTGACCTCCTTCTCCCACATCGCCACCGGGCCGGCGCAGGTCGCCTACGTGTCGCTGTGTACGCACCGGCGGTGGCGTCAGGTCGTCCCGCTCGCGGCGGTGTCGTGGCTGTGCCTGCTGACGCGGTCCAGCTGGCACGGTACGGCGCAGACCACCGCCATCTCCCTGGTGACCGGCACCGCGATCCTCGGCGGGTTGACCGTCTTCGGCCTGTACCTGCGCGGTCGGCGCGACCTCGCCGTCTCCGAGTACCAGGCCGCACTGGCCGTGGAACGGGCCCAGCTGCAACGGATCGAACAGGCCAAGATGGCCGAACGCGCGCAGATCGCCCGGGAGATGCACGACGTCCTGGCCCACCGGATCTCGCTGCTCGCGATGCTCGCCGGGGGCCTCGCGTACCGCACCGACCTGGGCGCGGAGGAGACCCGCCGGGCGGCGCTGAGCATCCAGGAGAACGCGCACCAGTCGCTCAACGAACTGCGTACCGTGCTGCGGACCCTGCGGCCCGAGGGGTCACCGGAGGCCCCGCAGCCGACGCTGGCCGACCTCGGCGCGCTGTTCGACGAGGTACGCGCCGCGGGACAGCAGGTCGAGGTCGACGACACCATCGACCAACGGGAGCTGCTGCCGCCCCAGACCGGACGGCACGCGTACCGCATCGTGCAGGAGGCGTTGACCAACGCCCGCAAGCACGCACCGGGCAGCCGGGTACGCACCGAACTGGCGGGACGCCCGGGCGACGCCCTCCGGATCCGGGTCACCAACCCGACCTACTTCCGGCGACCGACCGGGCCCGGCGGCCGGCTCGGGCTGGTCGGCCTGGCGGAACGCACCCGGATGGCGGGCGGCGTCATCCAGCACGGCGACGAGGGTGGGCGCTTCGTCCTCGATGCCCGGTTGCCGTGGGAGGCTTGACCCGTGACCCGACTGGTGATCGTGGACGACGACCCGATGGTCCGGACCGGGCTGCGGCTCATCCTGGGCGGCGAGCCCGACCTGGAGCTCGTCGGTGAGGCCGCGGACGGTCGGGAGGCGATGACCGTGATCCGCGACCTCGCGCCCGACGTGGTGCTGATGGACATCCGGATGCCGCACCAGGACGGGCTGACCACCACGGAGCTGCTCCTGGCCCGGCCGGACCCGCCGCGGATCCTGGTCCTCACCACGTTCGACACCGACGACATGGTGCTGCGGGCACTCCAGTTGGGCGCCGGCGGGTTCCTGTTGAAGGACACCCCGCCGCCGAAGATGATCGAGGCGGTCCGGGCCGTGGCCGCAGGCGATCCGGTACTGTCACCGAGCGTCACGAACCAGGTGATCGCCGCGGCCACCGGTGGGCACGAGCCGCGCCGCCTGGAGGCCCTGCGGGAGCTGGAGACGCTCACCGAGCGGGAACGCGAGGTCGCGATCGAGGTGGCCCGCGGCAGCTCGAACGGCGAGATCGCCACCTGCCTGTACATGAGCGTGGCGACGGTGAAGGCGAACGTCACCCGGATCTTCGCGAAGCTGGGCACCGTGAACCGCGTGCACGTGGCGATGAAGGTCCGCGACGCGGGCCTCCTCTGACCTGCGGCCGGGCCCGGTCGGTCACGCCAGCGGGGGTTTGCGCGGACCGCGTCGCCGTGGTCGGCTCAGGTCGGACGTTGCCGCGGCCGGCTACGGTTGATCACCCCGGCAACGGACCGGTGCGGCCTGGTCGAGCACGGCGAGGAGGTGCAGGATGTCGACGCACGCAGCCGGCCGGCGGAAGCGTGGACGGCCGAGTCGATCGTCGGCACGTCCTGGCGGCTTGGTCGCTGTGCGTAGTGGCGACCGCACCCGGATTCCGACGTACCTCCCCCGGTCACCTGGCGCACGCGGAGGGTTGAGCAGATGACGACGACGATGAAGCTGCGCAAGCACGGTGGGGCACTGGTCCTCGACGGGCCGGGCACCGCCGCCTCGTTGACCACCGACAGGGTGATGCGGCGCGGCACGATCACCGTGAACGGCGCGGCACTGCCCGTCGAGGTCAACGACCGGTGGCGGTCGGGCGTCACCGTCGGCGGCGGTTCCCCGGTCCTGCGGCTGGACCCGCGCCAGGCGTACGTGCCCGGCGGCGCCGAGCCGGTGAGCTGGGAGGTGTCCCGCGGCCTGCGCGGCTACGGGGCCGCCGTGTCCCGGGCGCACGACCGGATCGAACTGTGGCTGCCGAGGTTCCACGGCAAGTCCGTACGGGTGTCGGTCACCGGCAACTGGGCGCACCTGGAGCTGGTCGCCCTCGCCGCGTGCTTCGGCCTGCTGGCCCGCCGTCGGGGCGACAGCCTGCAGGCGGTCGCCGTCAGCGGAGCGATCGGGCACGGTCAGTGAGCGGTACGTCGCGCCGGGGTCCCGGGGCCTTCGGCCGCCGCGTTCCGGCGACCGGCGCCTAGCCCGCCGTTCCGACGACCGGCACCTGACCGGCGCGGTAGAGGACCGGGTTGCGTGGCGTGTCCGGCACCTGCCCGGGCCGGAGGCTCGGCATCCAGGAGGCCAGGTCGGCCCGTTGGTTGTCGTTGACCGGTTCGGCGACACGGTTGTCGGCGTCCATGTAGATGACGGTCATGACCCGGCGCGGCGTCGCCGTGCGGTTGGGCCGCGCGTGGTGGAAGGTCCAGCCGAGATGGAAGCTGACCTCGCCCAGTGCGTACGCGTCGTCGACGACCGGGAACCCCCGCTCCTCGACCGCCGCGGCGAGGGCGGCCTCCGACTCGTCGCTGATCGCCAGCTCGCGGCCGAACTCGACCAGGTGACTGCCGGCGGCGAACGCCAACGGCCCCATGTCGTCGGTGGTGTCCTGCAAGGGGATCCACGCGGTGCACACCCGGTCGGTGGCCAGCGGCCAGTAGTACTGGTCGGCGTGCCATGGTGTGATGCCGCCGCCGGCCTCCTTGTAGAGCGCCTGGTCGTGGTAGAGCCGTACCGCCGGCACGTCCAGCAGTTCGGCGGCGAGCCGGGCGAGGCGGTGGGCGAAGACCAGCCCGCGGGCCTGCTCGCTCTGCTCCCACAGGTTGGTGACCTGAAGGAACGCCCGGTCGTAGGTGGAACGCTCGGCCAGCGGCAGGTGCATCGTGTTCAGTTCGATCACCGCCGCGGTGATCGCCGGCTCGTACGCCTCGATGGTGGCCGCGTCCAGGACACCGGGCAGCCGGATGAAGCCGTCCTTCTCGAACTGTCCCGCCGCGTCGGGCGCCAGCGGGTACGGGGTGTCCAGCAGGGACTGTGGCATGGCGCGTTCCCTTCGGGCGGTGGCGGCGGGCCCAACCTACGCCCCGCCGCCCGGCGGCGGCGAGCCCGCGACGGGCGCCTGGCGAGGGCCCCCGCGTGGGCCGCCGCGTGCGACGCGGTGG
>JBAUUM010000373.1:0-13652 GCA_049582705.1 Actinocatenispora sp. | reverse complement strand
GCCGACCGGCGGCACCGTGTACAACGGCGCGCAGCCCGACACCGCGCCCGAGGACGGGCGGCCCGGACGCCCGCTGGACCCGCTGCGGCTGGAGTACCACCGGACGCCGGTGGCGGCGCTCGACCAGGTCTCGGTGCCCCGGGCCACGACCGGCCTGCTGCTCGGCAGCGACACCACCGAGAAGACCGTGGTCCTGCAGCTGTTCCGCCCCGAGGTGACCCGGGTGGCGCTGGTCGGCGGGCTCTGGCCGACCCGGCTGATGGTCTTCCGCAGCCTGGCGCTCGGCGCCCGGGTGGTCGTCTTCACCACCCGGCCGGCCGCCTGGGACGGGTTCGGTCGGATGGCCACCGGCCGGGACGACCGGCTCGCCGTACTGTCCACGGAACGGCCGGTGATCGTCGCGGCCAGTCCGGCGTCCCCGGCCCTGCACGTCTACGACCTGGGGCCGAACGGCCCCAGCTCACCGCCAGCGCTCGGCCCGTGGAACGCGCAGCTGACCGTACTGCCCAACCTGACCGCGTTCGGTTTCAACGCGATCCAGGCCGCGCACGCGACCCTGCTGCGCCGGCTCAGCCCCGCGGAGGCCGCCGCCGCCGTCGGCGTACTGGGCCTGACCGGCTCGGCGCCGACACTGGTGCAGCAGGTACGCGACGACATGATGACGCTCGTCGGGCCCGGCACCGTCCGGTACACGTACCTGCGGCCCACCGGGGTCGAGACGAAGCTGTTCGGCGCCTCCGCGCGGGCCGAGCCGGCGAAGCCGGCCAGCATCAGCACCTGACCACGCCACCCAGCGCGACGGCGTGGCCCGGCCGGAGCGACACCGGCCGGGCGTACCGAGATCGTGGTCAGCCCGTGCCGAGGACCCGGCCGGGCTGGTGCTCCACCTTGTGCTCGGTGGGTGTGTCGATCACCTCGGGCGTCTGTACCGCCCAGAGTTCCTCGACGGCCTCCACCGCGGATTCGGGCTGGTCGGCGTCCTTCTTCTGTTCGGACCTGCGGTTCCGCGCCGGGTCGGCCTTCCGGTTCCGCGCGGCGAGCCGCTCCGCCATGCCCGGGACGATCGGGGTACGCGCGGCGGCGCCCCGGCTGCCGAGCATCTCGGACTCGGCCCCGACCGTGCTGCCGACCTTCTCCCAGTCGATCTCCGGCATGCCGTTGCGACCGGTCAGATCCGGCTGCATCAGCACCGGCGGGGTCATCAGTTCCTCGTCCGCCTCGGCCTGCGCGTCGCTCATCCGCTTGCGGCGACCGGCCAGCTCCTGGGACTGCAGCGACCGGGTGCCCCGCGGCGCCCCCGGCATCATCGGCCCGCGGCCACCCGGACCCCGTGCGCCGGGGATGCCCGGCCCACCGGCCCGGCCCGGGATGCTGGGGCGCGGTGGGACCACCGATGCCGCGCCGGGCATCTCGGTGTTGCCCAGTCGGCCCTCCAGCAGTTCCGGCGCGGTCGGGGTCTCGCCGAGGTATTCCTCGCTCTCCGCCGGGACCCCGGCCCGTCGCTCGCCCGGTGAGCCGATCCCCGGGCGGCGGTTCTCGCCGCGACCGCCCAGCGGCGCCCGGCCGTTCGCGCGCTCGCCCTCGCCGTTCGGGCCACCCAGCCGACCGCGCAGCCCGGAGGTGCCCTGGGGCCGACCCATCATGGGCGGACGCATCGCCGCGCCACCGCCGCCGAGGCCGCCACGACCACCGAGCCCGCCGAGGCCGGCCCGTGGTGGCACCATGCCGCCCGCGCCGCCCGCCTGGCCGCCCGGGAAGAGGCTCCGGTTCAGGTTCGGGCCGACCGTGCTGGTCGAGCCGGGCCCGCCGATGGTGGGGTAGCTGCGCAGACCGGGCACGGTCTGGCCGCCGCCGTTCGGGCCCTGCCCGGCCTGGAGCCCGAGCTGGCCCATCTGCTGCTGGAGCGCCTGCTGCTGCAGGGCGAGCTCCTGCTGCTGGGCCGCCAGCTGCTGCTGGAGCGCGGCCTGCTGCTGGGTCAGCTGGGCCTGCTGCTGGGCCAGCGCCTCCTGCTGTGCCCGCAGGGCCTCCTGCTGGCGGGCCAGCTCGGCGGCCTGCCGGGCCTGTTCCTGGGCGAGCCGTTGCTGCTGCTGTTTGATCAGCTGCTGCTGCTGACGCTGCTGCTGCGCGATCAGCATCTCGGTGCGCTTCATCTGCTGCTGCATGAGCAACTGCTGCTGCTGGAGGGCGGCCTGCTGGGCCGCGGCGGCGGCGCCCGGGTTCACGGACGGCCCACCGCCCATCAGCCCGGTCAGCCGCTTGGCCAGTGCCTGCATCGGGTCGGGACCCTTCAGCGGCCCCTTGTACTTGGTGCCCTCGTTGGTCATGACCCACGAGTCGATGTAGGACGAGGCCAGCTTCTTCATCTCGGCCTGGCCGGCCTTGGTCGCCTTCGCCTTCGCGGCGTCCATGGCCTTCCGGTCGTCCTCGATGTTGTCCCGGTCCTCGTCGGCGCGGGAACCGGTGAAGAACCGCGAGACCGCGCCCTGGTCCTTGTCGCCCTCCAGGTCGGCCTTGTGGTCGGCGAGCGCCTTCACCGCGGCGTTGTGCTCCTGCACGTACGTCGCGTAGATCTTCTTCATCTCCGTGCGACTCGTGGCCACCTGCTTGGCGACCGACCGCAGGGCGCGGGCGTTCTGGTCGCTGAATGTGATCCACTCGTCCAGCGAGTACGTCGCCTTGCCGACCTGCTGCAGGAACGCGGCCGAGGCCACCGACTTCGAGGGCGGCCACGCCCCCTTGCCGTTGGCACCGCCGGCCGCGAGGTTGTCCGCCGCGCCGACGATATGGTCCCGGACGGCGGTCAGCTTGTTGGTGAACTGCTCCCAGAGACCCGCGGCACCGTTGAGGCTGCCGTCGCTCTCCAGCTTGATCCAGTTCATCAACGTGTCGATGTCCGGATCGCCCTCGCTCCACGTGGTGGGCTCGAGGTGCGACGGGTCCTTCTTGTCGCCGAGGTCGGTCTTGCTGTAGGTGTCGTTGAGCCCACCGCCAGGGTTGTCGCTGCCGTAGGGGCCGCCCTGGTAGTTGGTGTACCCGTAGTTGTTCGTGCCGTTGTACTGCGGGTCCTGGTTCCGGTTTTTGTCGGGGGGCGCCATCGACGAATCCCTAGCTGCCCGAGGGCTGGATCAGCGGGGTGTCTCCGAGCAGGTCTTCCTTGGAGGTCTGGTTCGCCGGGATGCTGTAGGTGTCCGGCGCCTTACCGACGGTGTAGCCGTCGCCGTCCATCATGGCGTTGCCCTCCGGGCTGCCCGGGCTCTCGCCGTTCTGGGCGGCCGTCCTGGCCTCGCCGACCTTCTTGTTCCACTCGTTGTCGAGCGCCGTCTTCTGCTCGGGAGTGAGCGCGGTGGTGGGCAGGTTCTTGCCGTCGCCACTCTGGGCGCCGGGCGTCGACCACGGCAGCGCCTCGTCGGCGGACGGGTTGAACAGCTTGTTCACGTCGCCGGTGCCCACGTTGGCGCTGCTGCCCCGGCCGAAGACGACGTCCATCGCGGAGAACGGCTTGCCCGCCTTGGCGTCCGCGGCGATCTTCTTCAGGTCCAGGGCGCTCAGCTGGTCGGCCGACGCGTAGTTGATCGCCGCGGTCTCGGCGGCGGCTCCCAGGGTCGCGGTGCCCTCCATCAGCTCGTTCGTGAACTGGGTCGCGGCGAGCGTGACGGCACGGTGGAAGTTGTGGAACGAGTTGCTCTCGGCGAACCCGGGGGTGCTGTTGGCCGCCATGTCCATCGCGGCCTCGGTCATGAACCCACCGAGGGACTTCCAGTCACCGAGCTGCTGGTCGGCGCTGCTGCCCATCTTGTTCGCGAAGGTGGTGAGAGCCTCGAGGTCGACGGCGGTCCCGTCACCGCTAGAACCCATGGTGTTCCCCCTACCGTGTCATCGCCGCCGAATCCGAACCGTGCCGTGTCGTCGGCGCCCTCCGGCGACCCGTGCGCGCGGCACCGGCGCCGTCCGGCGTCAGTGCCGTCCAGTCGTCACCGTCTCGTGGAGCCCTCCACTGAATGCCGTCACCGGCGCGGGAGAGCTCCACGTACAAAAGTACCGGTGATACGCAAGCGGGCGGAAGGCCGTTCCCGCGTCATAGCCGACGAACTAGCCGAACTACTGGGGCGGGTCGAGCCAGGCGAGTTGGATCAGCTGCGCGCCACCGCGCCGGGTGACCAGCCAACCGCGGCCCGGCGGCATCTGCGAGGGCTTGACGTTGCCGAGCAGCGCGCCCTCCTCCCGGTCGCCGGACATCACGATGCCGGGCGAGCCGAGCTCGCGCAGGGCCATGGTGACCGGCTCGTACAGCGCCCGGCTGGCCCCGCCGGTGCGGCGGGCGAGGATCACGTGCAGGCCGATGTCCCGGGCCTGGCCGAGATGGTCGGCCAGGTGCACCAGCGGGTTGTTGGACGCGCCGGACACCAGGTCGTAGTCGTCGACCAGCACGTACAGCTCCGGCCCCTGCCACCAGCTGCGGTTGCGCAGCTGGTCGGCCGTCACGTCGGGGCCGGGCAGCCGGCTGGTCATCACCTGCGCGACCTCGGCCAGGATCTCCTCGGAACGGTCCGCGCCGGTGCCGTACCCGATCAGGTGCGGCTTCTGGACCACGTCGAGCAGACTGCGCCGGTAGTCGATGATGACGACCCGCGCCTGCTCCGGGGTGTTGCGCTCCACGATGGCCCGGGCGAACCCGCGCAGGAACGCGCTCTTGCCCGCCTCCGAGTCGCCGAACAGCAGGAAGTGCGGGTCGCTGGTCATCTCGACGAACACCGGGCCCAGATCGGACTCCGCGATGCCGATCGGGATGCCCGGCCGGTCGTCGTGCATCGGCAGCTGCCGGAACGGGAAGACCGTGGGCAGCAGGCGTACCCGGGGGGCACCCGGCCCGTGCCAGGCGTTGCCGACCTCGGTGACCAGCTTCGCCAGCCCGTCGCTCAGGTCCTCCACCGTGTGCCGGCCGTCCCGCCGGGACAGCGCGGTGAGGAACTGGTACCGGTCGGCCGTGATGCCCCGGCCCGGCGACTGCTCCGGCACGTTCATCGCGGTACGACGGTCCAGCATCGAGTCGCTCGGGTCACCCAGCCGCAGCTCCAGCTTGGTGCCGAGCATGTCCCGGATCGCGGCGCGCAGCTCCATCCACCGGCTCGCGCCGATCAGGACGTGGACCCCGTAGGTCAGGCCCCGGCTGGCGATGTCCGTGACGACCGACTCGAGGTCATCGAACTCGTTGCGCAGCGTCATCCAGCCGTCGATCACCAGGAACACGTCGCCGAACGGGTCCTCGGCGAACCGGCCCTGCCGCCTGGCCCGGCGGTAGCCGGCCATCGAGTCGACGCCGTGTTCGGTGAACAGCTTCTCCCGCTGCGTCAGTACCAGCGAGACCTCGGCGACGGTCCGGCGGACCTGGCTGACGTCCAGGCGGCTGGTCACGCCGCCGACATGCGGCAGGTCCCGCAGCCCGGCCAGCGCGCCACCGCCGAAGTCGAGGCAGTAGAACTGCGCCTCGCGCGGGGTGTGGGTCAACGCCAGGCTGGTGACGATCGCGCGCAGCGCCGTGCTCTTGCCGCTCTGCGGCCCGCCCACCACGACGAAGTTGCCGCCGCCGCCGGACAGGTCGGCCCACAGCACGTCCCGCCGCTGCTCGAACGGCCGGTCCACCACGCCGACCGCGGCTGCCAGCGCGCCACGCAGCTCGGGCTGGTCCACGGTGAGGCCGCGGTCCGGTACCACCGCCAGCGGCGGCAGCAGCTCGTCCAGCGACGGCGGGTCACCGAGCGGCGGCAGCCAGACCTGGTGCGCGGGCGAGCCACGGCCCTGCAACCGCTCCACCATGATGTCCAGCAGGCTCTCGCCCATCCCCTCGTCCGGGTCGGGAACCTCCTCCGCCTCCTCGCTGAGCTGCGGGGCGACGTACTGGGTGGTGTACGGCAGGATCCGGTCGTCCGCCTCGCGGCCGGTGAAGACCTCGCCGCCGCGCCGGTAGACCCCGGACACGTACGCCGAGCGGAACCGGGTCATCGGCTCGGTGCCGTACTTCATGAAGCCGTGGCCCGGGGACCGTGGCAGCTCGTACGCGTCGGCCACGCCGAGGACCACCCGGCTCTCCATCGCGGAGAAGGTCCGCAGGCCGATCCGGTACGACAGGTGGGTGTCCAGGCCGCGCAGCCGACCCTCCTCCAGCCGCTGCGAGGCGAGCAGCAGGTGTACGCCCAGCGACCGGCCGAGCCGGCCGATCTGTACGAACATGTCGATGAAGTCGGGTTTCGCGGAGAGCAGTTCGCTGAACTCGTCACAGATGATCAACAGGCTGGGCAGCGGGGCGAGCGGGGCGCCGGCCACCCGCGCCTTCTCGTAGTCGCGCTGCGAGGAGTAGTTGCCGGCCGAGCGCAGCAGCTCCTGGCGGCGCAGCAGCTCGCCGTTGATCGCATCGGTCATGCGGTCGACCAGCGGCAGCTCGTCCGCCAGGTTCGTGATCACCGCGCTGGTGTGTGGCAGCTGGTCCAGCTTGGTGAACGTCGCGCCGCCCTTGAAGTCGACGAGCACGAAGTTGAGCGTCTCGGAGTCGTGCGTGGCGGCCAGGGCGAGCACCAGGGTGCGCAGCAGCTCCGACTTACCGGACCCGGTGGCGCCGATGACCAGACCGTGCGGGCCCATGCCGTCCTGCGCGGACTCCTTGATGTCCAGGTCGACGCGTACCCCGTCGGGGTCGACGCCGATCGGCACCCGCAGCCGGTCCCGGTTGGGCCGGGTCTGCCAGGTGTTCGCGGTGTCCAGCTGGTACGGGTCGCCCAGTTCCAGCAGCTCGGCCAGGCCGATCTCGGAGTTCATGGCGATCTCGCCGCGTCCCGCGGCGGACAGCCGCAGCGGCGTGAGCTGCAGCGCCAGCGACTCCGCCTCGGTCAGCGACAGGCCGTCGACCCGGCCCATCTCGCTGCGGGCGTTGAGGGTGGCGCTGTCCAGCTGTCCCGACCCGGCCACGTCCAGGACCAGGGTGGCGTAGTCCAGCATCTTGGGCACCTGGCCGGACAGGTCGAGGATGGTCACGCCCTCGACGCCGCTGTCGGTCATCAGGTGGTCGGAGCCGGCGACGGTGCCGCCGTCGAGTACGACGATGACGTGCTGACCGACCCGGCCGGACGACTCGGCCGGGTTGAACCGCGGCCGGGAGGCGAGGATCTCGTCGAGCATGGCCTCCAGGCCGGCGATGCTCTCGGAGACCAGCCTGATCTGGCCGAGCGCGTCGGACTGGCTGGGGTGCAGAGCGTGCGGCAGCCACTTCACCCATTCCCACGCGGCGCGCTGCTTCGGACCGGCGCAGACCGCGACGATCAGGTCCTCCGCCGGGTGGAACACGGCGGACTGGGCCACGATGGACCGCACCAGGCCCCGCGCCCGGTCCTGGTCGCCGCGCAGGTACACCTTGGAGAAGCCGTCCAGCGCCATGACCACCGGCACGTCGGCCACGACGGCGTAGGTGGTGATGAAGCGCCGGAGCGCCGCCGCGCACATGGGCTCCAGCTGGTCCAGCGGCTTGGTCTCCGGCGGGATGAGCGGGGTGGCGATCTCCTGCGGGCCGAGCCCGATGCGCACCATGCCGAAGTCGCCGTCCTGCGGGCGGCGCTCCCACAGGCGCTGGCTGCCCGGGATAGACCAGAGCGAGTCCGGGTCCGGGTACCGGTAGTGCAGGGCGGTGCGCTGCCGCTGGACGGTGCGCCGGACCCGGGCCCGCTGCTGGGCCAGGTAGCGCATGTAGTCACGGCGCGCGGCGCGCATCTGCTGCTTGTTCTGCCCGCCCGCGAACAGGAACTGGGAGCCGAGCATGCCGACCGCGGAGAGGCCGAACAGTCCGCCGGTCACGTACATGAGCGGGCCGGTCCGGTAGGACGTGTACATGAGCGCCATCGCCACCGAGCCGGCCAGCATCGGCAGCATCATGAGCATCTGCTGCCAGGCCCGGCCGTCCGGGCCGGGTAGCTCGGGTGGAGGTTCCAGCACGACCTCGCCGGACGGATACTCCGGTTCAGGCCGGCGAGCCGTACGTTTGATGACGACCGTGCCCACCCTGGGCTACCTCCGCTTCACCTCGGGTTGCCACCGGAGCGCGGCGGCCCATCACCCACGCCACATGGTAGGTACCGGGCTGCTAACTTGACAGCCGCGGGCGCCTGGGGCAACGGAGAGATGAGGGCACAGTGTTAGCCAGCAGCACCGGAAACGGGCTTGCCAGGGTGATCGTGGCGGCCCCCAAACGCCGGCTTGAGGTCGCCCTCCCCGAACACCTGCCGTTGTCCGCCCTGCTGCCCGCGCTGCTCCGCCAGGGCGGCGAGGATCTCGCCAACGACGGGCTCAGCCACGGCGGCTGGACCATGCGCCGGGCCGACGGCAGCTCCCTGGACCAGGCCCGGACCCTGGCCGCCCAGGCGGTACGCGACGGCGAGGTGCTGCACCTGGTGCCGCGCTACACCGAGTGGCCGGAGCTGCAGTACGACGACATCGTCGACGCGATCGCGACCGGCGCGAAGCGCGGTGGGCCGCCGTGGACCAAGGCCGCCACCCGCGCCGCCGGGCTCGCCATCACCGCCCTGTTCCTGCTGCTGATCCCGCTGACCCTGCTGATGACCGGGGGCCGCTGGATCGGTCCCGGGATCGCGGCGCTGGCCCTGTCGGTACTGCTCGTGGTGGCCGGCATCGCGCTGTCCCGGGCGCTGGCCGACTCGGTGGCCGGCGCGATCATCGGCGCGCTCAGCATGCCGTACGGCCTGCTCGGCGGCCTGCTGATCCTCGGCGGCCAGCTGAAGATCCAGGAGTTCGGGTCACCGCAGCTGCTGATGGGCTCCGTGAGCGTGCTGGCACTCGCGGTCATCGGGTACTTCGGCGTGGCGGACCTTCGCCGACTGTTCGTGGCCGGCATCGTGACCGGGCTCGGCGGCGCGGTCGGCGCGCTGCTCGGGCTGACCGCCATCGGCGGCGCCGGCGCCTCCGCGATCGTGGTGACCCTGTTCCTGGTGATCAGCCCGGCGTACCCGCTGCTGTCCGTGCGGCTGGGCAAGGTGCCGATGCCCGCGGTGCCCCGGGACGCCGAGGACCTCCGCGCCCACGACGTACTGCCGCCGCTGGAGCAGACCGTCGCCCGGGTCGCCCGGTCGACGGAACTTCTCACCGGCGCGCTGCTGGGCACCGCGGCGGTCACCGTGGTGGGGGTCGCCGTGCTCGCCGCCACCGACACGGTCTCCGGCCTGCTGCTGGCCGGCATCGTGTCCGTCGCCCACCTGCTGCGGGCCCGGATGCTGGTCGCCACCCGGCAGCGGGTCGCGCCACTGATCTCCGGCGTCCTCGGCGTCGTCGCGACCGTACTGGGACTGACCGTGATGGTGCCGAGCTGGTCCCGGTTCGCGTTCATCGCGCCCGGCCTGCTGGTGATCGCGGTACTCATCTGCGCCGCCGCGATGATCTTCAGCCGCCGGCCACCGTCCCCGTACCTGGGCCGGGTCGCCGACATCCTGGACGTGCTGCTGACGCTCGCGGCGGCCCCGGTGGCGGCCCAGGTGCTCGGCCTCTACCACGTGATCCGCGGACTGGCCGGCTGACATGGCCTCCCGCCGCGACCTCATCCAGGGTTACCAGTTCGCCGCCCGCCGGGTGGTGAGCGCGGTGGTGATGCGCCAGACCGACCCGACCGAGTGGCCGTTCCGGCGGCTCGGCGGCGCCGGCTTCGGCAGCCTCATGATGGCGATCATCGCGCTGGCCGCGGTCGGCATCTACGGGATGATCGTGCCCGGCGGCAAGACCTCCTGGAAGGACGGCAAGACGGTCGTCGTCGAGAAGGAGACCGGCGCGTCGTACGTGTACTACAAGGGCAAGCTGCACCCGGCGTACAACTTCACCTCCGCGGCGCTGGTCGTCGGCTCGAACCACATCACCTCGACCGCGCACTCCTCGCTGGTCGACGTGCCGCGCGGGGTGGAGGTGGGCATCAGCGGCGCACCGGACAGCGTGCCGCCCGAGGACAAGCTCATGTTGCCGCCGTGGTCGTTCTGCACCCGCCAGGAGCCGGACCGGACCACCGGGAAGCTGGTCAACGTCTCCAGCCTGGTGGCCGGCGAGCGACCAGGGCGCGGTGACCGGCCGGGCCGGTCGGCCCTGTTGGTCACCGACACCGCCGACAGGTCGCAGCACATCATCTGGCACGACCAGCGGTACACGATCACCGACCCGAACATCGTCCGGGTGGCGCTGCGGCTGGACAACGAGGTCAACGTCCCCGTCGGCGACGCCTGGCTGAAGGCGCTGCCGCAGGGCCGCGACATCGGGCCGATGGAGACGGCGGGCAGCGGGGCCAGCCACGCGGTGCCCGGCGAGTCGGTCGGGATCGGCGACGTGGTGTCGGTGCAGACCCAGGACAAGGGCAAGGAGTACTACCTCGCCGGCAGCGACAGCATGGTTCCGATCTCCGAACTCCAGGCGCAGATCCAGGAGGCGGCGGGCGCGGACGTGCAGCCGGTGAGCCCGGGCGCGGCGACGGACGCGAACAAGACGACGCCGCCGCAGTTCAACGCGCAGCAGCCGCCGGCGACCCGGCCCGACTTCATCCGGCCGATCGACTCCAACACCACGGTCTGCGCCGCGTACCGGAACAACTCCTTCGCGCCGCAGATCCTGGTGAACAGCACGACGCCGCGCGGTGGCGGCCTGCCGACCGAGCGGATGAGTGCGGGTGGGACCACGCTCGCCGACCGGGTGTGGCTGCCGCCGGGCAAGGCCGCGCTGGTGGAGTCGATGCCCTCGCCGAAGGCGAAGACCGGCCCGCTCTACCTGGTGACCGATCAGGGCCGGCGGTACGCCATTCCCAGCCCCGACGCGCTGCGCGCACTCGGGTACACGGGGAAGCACCTGTCGAAGCTGCCGGCGAGTCTGCTGGTCCGGGTTCCGGAGGGTCCGGCGCTGGACCCGGACGCCGCGCGGGCGGCACTGGCCGTCGACGAGTGACCCGTGGCGCGGTCCATCGACCGCCGTCAGTACCCCATGGTCACGGTTGAGTCGGTGTTTCCGCCCAGTTGTGCGGAGCTTGCCCCCCGCCGGCCTGGTTCCGCTGGACATCGCAGGATACCGTCAGAGCCGACTGACTGACGGCCGCGCCGACCCGGGCCGACCGGCACGCATGATCGGAGGCGAGAAACCAGTGGGAGCAGGCAAGCAGGTACGTGCCGAACTTGAGGTCATGGGGAATGTCTCCTCAAAGTTCGGTAGCCACTACGACCAGTTGCAGGCGGCCATCACCACGCTGCAGAACGAGGCAGAGATGCACTCGGCGACGTGGAGCGGCGCGGCCAAGAACGCGTGGAACGACGCGATGGTCAACGTGAACACCGCATGGAACAAGCTCAACGGCGTCCTGGCGGAGATCACCGGCAACATCTCCACGTCGAGCGGCAGCTACGACAACACCGACACCGACCAGGCGGCCTCGTACCGTCAGGTGCCGGCCGGTGACATCACGTCCGCGCTGGGCCGCTAACAGCCCGTCCGGGAAGGGAGGGAGAGGAACACCATGACGATTCTCTACAACTTCGGCGACCTGGAGAGCCTGTCCGGCGCCATCCAGAAGGCGCACGGCAGCGTGGCATCGCTGAAGAGCGACATCCACAGCGCCGCCGGCAAGCTGCAGGCCGACTGGTCCGGCTCGGCGTCCGAGAGCTGGGGCACCGTGCAGAGCAAGTGGAACGGCGCGTGCGACAACCTCACGCAGGCGCTGCACCAGCTCTCCCAGAAGGTGATGCAGTCCAGCGACCACATGTCGCAGACCGAGGCGAAGAACGCGCACCTGTTCGACGGCGTCTGAGATTCCCGACGTCGCCGGCACGGTCCGCGCGGCTCAGCGCCGCGAGAACGTGAAGGGTGTCCGTGCGGTGCACCGATGTACGGTGCGTCGCGTGGGCACCCTTCGTCGTGCCCACCCGCTGCCGCGCCGTCGGGGGCACGGTGCTGCCGTATGCCGGGAGCCCCTACGGACGGCGACCGTACGGCCCCCGGCACCGACGGGAAGTGCCTGGGCTCCTCCATTGTGAGCCGTCCGCTCCGGCCCGGTGGTCGATTCGCGGTGGCCGATCCGTCGGTGCTTCAGTTCCGGAAGCTGCGCACGTCGAACCTGCCGTCACCGGGGCAGACCAGGTACTTGTCACTCCACTCGCAGGCGGTCAGGTCGACGGCGGCCCGCCCGATCCGGGTCTGTTCCCCGGACTGCACACCCATCCCCGTCAGGGACCACGTACTGGCCAGATCGGTCACGTTGCCGTTGGCGATCAGTACGGTCGCGTTGTCGACGCGGGCCGCCTGACTGTCGGCGATGGGCTTCTCCGGGTCCGGGTTTCCCTCGTCGTCGAGCACGGTGACCTTCGCCGTGTCGTCGACGACGCTGTTGAGCAGGAGCCGGTCGCCGACCGGGACCACGCCCTGCAGCCCGGGGGTCTTGACGGGCTCCCACTTCGGCGTGCTGCCGTCGTCGAGCGGCAGCGCGGTCAGCTTCCGGGTCAGCGCCTGCTTCTCCGTCGGGGTGGTGCTGTCGCCCTCGAAATCGGAGACGCACACGGTCGACTCGCCGCAGGGTGTGAGCCAGTCCGGGAACCGGGTCGACGACGGGCTGTTGTAGATCCACTTCCGGGTGCCGAGGTCGTCCAGCGAGTAGGCGCTCACCCGGTAGCCGTTCTCGCTCGTCAGGTCGAGCAGCATCCCGTCGAACACGTACTGCCGGCCGTTCGAGGACGACGGCGTCACCCGGGTCTTCCCGGTGAACTCACCCTTGCCGACGTCGAGGACCCGCGCGGTGCCCGTGCTGTCGATGCTCACCGCCCGATGACCGGTCGGCGAGTCGTCGAACGCGCTCGAGTAGCCGAACATGCCGGGTCGGTCCAGTTCCCCGGTGCTCTCCTCGCCCAGCACCGGTCCCGCCTTCGCGTGCCACTTCCGGTGCCCGTTCGCGCAGTCCAGGCCCTCCAGCTCACCGGTCTTGCTGTTGTAGTGCACGACGACGCCCGCGTCCGGGAAGACCGTGTACCGGTCCTCGTCCCCGCCCGGGACGTTGGACCAGTGGTGGCCGTTGTCGGGGTCGACGGCGATGTACCGGCCGGGGACCTCCGAGCTGCCCGAGTACGTGGACGAGTACCGCAGCTCGATCAGGCCCGGGTGCGCGGTGATCCCCTTGTCGAAGACGCCGGTGCCGACGCCGTCCTCGTCCCACTGGGCCGACCCGCTGGAGAACTCCTTCGTCCACGGCCTGCTGATCTTCGACCCGAGCTTCACCGCCTGCAGCGTGAGCTTGCCGTCGCTGTCGGTGTTCGCGAGGTAGGCGTGGTCGCCGACGACCTCGACGTACGTGCCGTACGGACTGCTGGTCGGGTACTTCACCGAGCCGACCGTCTTCAGGTCGGCGGCGAACGGCCGCTCCACGTACCGGTCCCGCTCGACGAGCAGCACGACCGAGGCCACCAGCGCCAGCACGGCCACGCCCGCCGCGGCGGGGATCAGTACGCCCTTGCGCCGGTACCAGGGCCGCGGCGGTGGCACCGCGGACACCGGGTGCCCGGCCGGCGGGTACGACCCCGGCGGCTGCTGCCATCCCGCCGGGCCGCCCACGGCGGGCGACGTCGGTGAGACCGGTACGGCACCGACCGGGC
>JBAUUM010000372.1:0-2324 GCA_049582705.1 Actinocatenispora sp. | reverse complement strand
CACACGGTGTTCGCGGCCCCCGTGTGCGCGGCCGACTCCGCGCGGGCGATCGGACCGGAGGCGGACCTGGTGCTGTGCGCGAGCCTGCCGCGTCGGTTCCGCGCCGTCGGCGCGTGGTACGCGCGGTTCCCGCAGCTCACCGACGACGAGGTGCTGGCGGCCCTGGATGCGGAATGGGGCACCGGAGCCTGAGGCTCGCGGCTGTTTCCGTGGTGCCGGCGCCCGGAGCGTGCCGGGCGCCGTCTCAGGCCTGGTGGGTCTGCTGGTCGCCGGGCTCGCTGCCCGGCTTGACCGCGACGGCCAGCAGGGAGCGGATCTCCTGCAGCCGGTCGTTCGCCTCGACCAGCACCGTGGCGGGACCCCGAACGGTCTCCTCACGCAGCACGGTGCCCCCCTGAGCGCTCTCGCGCATGAACCCTCCCCTTCCGGTCCACTGACCGCGTGTCCACCGTGTGACGATCCCCCGCGACGATGGAATTCCGGAGCGTAGTGACAGATCGTCAGTGGCGCCAGACCGCCCCGGCGTGTCACCAAGAGAAACGCTGTGCGTACGTATTGTGCCGGATTGGCCGGACATCGCGGCACTCGACCCCTCCGCACCGCGCGCCGCCGACCGGAGCCCGCACCCCGGCGCGTGGTCGACCCGGCGTACCGTGCCGCGCCCATCGGGTGACCTGGTGCGTCCGACGTGTCGACCCTCGGTGACGCGCGTCGGCGGGCGGGGGCGCATCCTTACCCGACCCTGACGTTCACCGCATCGGGTGACGACAGTCGGCTCCCAGTCTGGCCGGAACCGACACGACCCCGCTGGAGGAGGTCCCGTGCCCGGACGACGACGGTGGACAGCCATGACGGCCGTGGCGGTGGTCGCGGCGCTCGCACTCACAGGGTGTACGACGGGAGCCGCGGCCACCCCGGACCGGCCGGACAGACCGAACGTGGTGTTCGTCCTGACCGACGACCTGTCCTGGAACCTGGTGCGGTACATGCCGCACGTACTGGCGATGCAGAAGGCCGGCGTGACGCTGTCGAACCACTTCGTGGTCGACTCGCTGTGCTGCCCGTCGCGCTCGGCGATCCTCACCGGTGAGTACCCGCACGACAACGGGGTCTTCACCAACGGAGGCTCCGACGGCGGGTACAGCACGTTCAACCGGCACGGCAATCCGCAGAACACCTTCGGCGTCGCGATGCACAAGGCCGGCTACCGGACCGGCTTCATGGGCAAGTACCTCAACGGCTACCTGCCGTCGGACGAGCCCCCGCCGGGCTGGGACGAGTGGGACGTGGCCGGCAACGGGTACCCGGAGTTCGGCTACCAGCTCAACGAGAACGGCACGACGCACCGCTACGGCAAGGATCCGGAGGACTACCTGACGGACGTGCTGTCGGACAAGGCGATGTCGTTCGTCGACCACTCCTCGTCGGGGTCGAGCCCGTTCATGCTGGAACTTGCGACGTTCGCGCCGCACAAGCCGTCGACGCCCGCGCCGCGCGACGCGGACACCTTCGCGGACCTGACGGCGCCGCGTAGCCCCGCGTACGGGACCCGGCCGAGCGACGCGCCGAGCTGGCTGGCGGACATCCCGCCGCTCTCACCCCGCGACAGTCGCCGGATCGACCACGACTTCCGCCGCCGCGTGCAGTCCGTGCAGGCCGTCGACGACATGATCGGCCGGCTGCAGCAGCACCTGCGCGACCAGGGGATGGCCAAGGACACGTACTTCGTGTTCAGTTCCGACAACGGGTTCCACATGGGTGAGTACAACCTGCGGTCCGGCAAGCAGACCGCGTTCGACACCGACATCCGGGTGCCGCTGATGGTCACCGGCCCCGGTGTGCCTGCCGGTCGGCGGGTGACCCGGCTGAGTTCCAGCATCGACCTCGCGCCCACGTTCGAGGAGCTGGCCGGTGCGACGGTGCCGCCGCCCTGTGACGGTACGAGCCTGCTGCGGCTGTGGCACGGCCAGTCACCCGGCCGCTGGCAGCAGGCCATCCTGGTGGAGCACCACGGTCCGGACCGTACGCCGCACGACCCGGACAAGCCGGGCAGGGCCGGCGGCGATCCACCGACCTACGAGGCGGTGCGCACCGCCGACGCGCTCTACGTGCGGTACGCCAATGGGCAGCGCGAGTACTACGACACGACGGCCGATCCGTACGAGGTGCGGAATCTGGCGTCCTCGGCGCCCGACGGCAGGACGGCGCCGCTGCGCGATGCGCTGAGCGCCCTGGTGAACTGTCACGGCCGGGACAGCTGTCAGGCCGCGGCCCAGCTGCACTGACCGCGTTCCCGGTGCCGTCTCCGACCCTCAGGGTCGGAG
>JBAUUM010000371.1:0-8385 GCA_049582705.1 Actinocatenispora sp. | reverse complement strand
GGCCGGTCGCCGCGCGGCGCGTCGGCGGCCTCGGCGGGGGCACCGCCGTCGGACTCCGGCGCGGCCTCGCCCTCGGGGCGGACCAGGTCGAGGTAGACCTTGCCGCGGTTGTCCACGTCGACGATCTCGACCTCGACCTTGTCGCCGACGTTGAGGTGGTCCTCGACCCGCTCGACCCGCTTGCCGCCACCCAGCTTCGAGATGTGCAGCAGGCCGTCCCGGCCGGGCACCAGCGAGATGAAGGCGCCGAACGCCGCGGTCTTGACCACGGTGCCGAGGAAACGGTCGCCGGACTTCGGCATGGTCGGGTTGGCGATCGCGTTCACCCGCTCGACCGCGGCCTGCGCGGACGGGCCGTCGGACGCTCCGATGTAGATCGTGCCGTCGTCCTCGATGGACAGTTCGGCGCCGGTCTCGTCCTGGATCGCGTTGATGGTCTGGCCCTTCGGCCCGATCACCATGCCGATCTTGTCCACCGGGATCTTGACGGTGGTGACGCGCGGCGCGTAGTCGGACATCTCGGCCGGCTGCGCGATCGCGGCGCCCATCACCTCGAGGATCGCAGCGCGCGCCTCACGGGCCTGCTGCAACGCCCGGGCCAGGACGTCGGACGGGATGCCGTCGAGCTTGGTGTCCAGCTGCAACGCGGTGACGAACTCGCTGGTTCCGGCGACCTTGAAGTCCATGTCACCGAAAGCGTCCTCGGCACCGAGGATGTCGGTCAGCGCCACGTACGAGGTCTTGCCGTCGACGGTGTCGGAGACCAGGCCCATCGCGATGCCGGCGACCGGCGCGGCGATCGGCACACCCGCGGACATCAGGCTCATCGTGCTGGCACACACCGAGCCCATCGAGGTCGACCCGTTGGAGCCGAGCGCCTCGGACACCTGCCGGATCGCGTACGGGAAGTCCTCCCGCTTCGGCAGCACCGGCACCAGGGCCCGCTCCGCCAGCCGGCCGTGACCGATCTCGCGGCGCTTGGGCGAACCGACGCGGCCGGTCTCACCGGTGGAGAACGGCGGGAAGTTGTAGTTGTGCATGTAGCGCTTGTGCTTCTCCGGGGAGAGCGTGTCCAGGCTCTGCTCCATGCGCAGCATGTTGAGCGTGGTGACCCCGAGGATCTGGGTCTCACCGCGCTCGAACAGCGCCGAACCGTGCACCCGCGGCAGCACGTGCGTCTCGGCCGACAGAGGCCGGATGTCGCGCGGGCCACGGCCGTCGATGCGGATCTCGTCGCGCAGTACCCGCTGCCGGACCAGCTTCTTGGTCACGGACTTGAGCGCGGAGCCGACCTCCTTCTCGCGGCCCTCGAAGTCGCCGCCGACCCGCTCGAAGACGAGTTCCTTGATGCGGTCGAGCTCGGACTCGCGCTCCTGCTTGGGGCCGATCTTGAGGGCGTCGGCCAGCTCGGCGGAGACCGCGTTCTCGACCGCGGACAGCACGTCGTCCTGGTAGTCGAGGAACAGCGGGAACTCCACGGTCGCCTTGCCGGCGGCCTTGGCCAGCTCGGCCTGCGCCCGGCACAGCTCGGCGAGGTGCGGCTTGGCCGCCTCCAGGCCCTGCGCGACGATCTCCTCGGTCGGCGCCGGGGCGCCGCCGCGGATCAGGTCGACGGTGTGCGTGGTCGCCTCGGCCTCGACCATCATCACGGCGACGTCGTCACCGACGACCCGGCCGGCGATGACCATGTCGAAGGTGGCGCGCTCCAGCTCCTCGTGGGTCGGGAACGCGACCCACTGGCCGTCGATGTGCGCGATGCGGGTCGCGCCGACCGGGCCGGAGAACGGCAGGCCGGACAGCTGGGTGGACGCGGACGCGGCGTTGATCGCCACCACGTCGTACGGGTGCGCCGGGTCGAGGGCCAGCACGGTCTCGACGACCTGGACCTCGTTGCGCAGGCCCTTCACGAAGCTGGGGCGCAGCGGGCGGTCGATGAGCCGGCAGGTGAGGATCGCGTCCTCGGACGGCCGGCCCTCACGGCGGAAGAACGAACCGGGGATCCGGCCCGCCGCGTACATCTTCTCCTCGACGTCGACCGTCAGGGGGAAGAAGTCGAACTGCTCCTTCGGGTGCTTGCCGACGGTCGTCGCGGACAGCACGACGGTGTCGGCGAGCTGCGCGAGCACGCTTCCGGCGGCCTGCTGAGCCAGCCGGCCGGTGGAGAAGGTGATGGTGCGGGTGCCGAAGGCACCGTTGTCGATCACGGCCTGGGACGAATGCTCGCCCAGGTTGACGACCTCGGGCTCGTGTGCCGGCGCGCCGGCAGAACCGATCGTTTCGGTCATTGCGGAAATACTCCTTGCTCTGTCGTTCTTCCCGACAGCGCTTGCCTGGCCGTGTGCTACGGCGGGGAGCTTGTCCGCGTCCGGTCTTCGATCGAAGCACCCGGCCGTCACCCTGGTTCGCGGTGACGCTCGGGGGCCACTACCGAGGACCGGTGCGACCCGCTCCCGGCTGGGCCGGCAGTCCGTCCGTCAGGAGATGCGCGGGCACGGTGCCCGTCGCACCGGTTGCCCCGGCCGGCGATACGCACGGCCCGGAGAACCCGGACGGGGAAGCGACCGTGGTCGCTTCCCCGTCGGTGTCACTACCGCCGCAGGCCGAGGCGCTCGATGAGCGCACGGTAGCGGCTGATGTCCTTGTTCTGAAGGTACTTGAGCAGCTTGCGGCGACGGCCTACGAGCTGCAGCAGACCACGACGGCTGTGGTGGTCGTGCTTGTGCATCTTGAGATGTTCGGTCAGGCCCGTGATCCGGCGGGTCAACAGGGCCACCTGGACCTCGGGCGAACCCGTGTCGCCCTCTTCGGTGGCGTAGTCGCTGATGATCGTCCGGCGGGTATCGACGTCGAGCGCCATGATCTCCCTCAATAGTCGTTCGGTTACGGAACTGGTCCCACACCCACGGCGCCGTGCAGGCATGCGGGACCACACCGTTGACACGGTGCGCTACTCAACGGTACCAGCCAGCCCGTCACGGCCGGCCACGGGACCGACGGGCGGACCGACAGCCGGCCTCCGGTCAGCCCAGCGGCGGGCAGCCGAGTATCTGGCGGGTCTCCCGCACATCGGCCTCGATCTGCGCCACGAGCGACTCGACCGCGTCGAACCGGCGCATCTCACGCAGCCTCGCGATGAAGTCCAGATCCACCCGCTCGCCGTACAGGTCACCGTCGAAGTCCAGGGCGTACGCCTCGACCCGGCGGTCCTTGCCGGAGAACTGCGGATTGGTCCCGATGCTGATCGCGGCCGGCAGTCGGTCCGCCTCAGCGTTGCGTAGCAACCACCCCGCGTACACGCCGTCGGCGGGGATCGCGGTGCGCGGCGGGCTGAGCACGTTGGCGGTCGGGAAGCCGAGGAGTCGCCCACGCCGGTCGCCGCGGACCACGACGCCGCTCAGCCGGTGCGGACGACCGAGAGCGGCCGCGGCGGCGCCCACGTCACCGGCGTCGATGCAGGACCGGATGTAGGTGGAGCTGAAGACCGTGTCGCTCTCCGCGACCAGCGGCGCGCCCTCCACGGTGAACCCGAACTTGCGGCCCAGCTGGGCGAGGAGCGTCACGTCACCCGCCGCGCGGTGACCGAACCGGAAGTTCTCCCCGATGACCACCGCCGCGGCGTGCAGGTGCGCCACGAGTACGTCGTGCGCGAAGGACTCCGGCGACAGCTGGCTGAACGGCACCGTGAACGGCAGCAGGCAGAACACGTCCACGCCGAGCCGTTCCAGCAGCGCCGCCTTGCGGTCCGGGTCGGTCAGCACGCTCGGATGCGTGCCCGGCCGGACCACCTCCGAGGGATGCGGGTCGAAGCTGATCACCACGCTCGCGAGGCCCAGCCGGCGGGCCAGCCGCACGGTGTGCTCGATGATCTCCTGATGCCCCCGGTGCACCCCGTCGAAGACCCCGATGGTCACCACGGACCGACCCCACCCGGCCGGCGCCGCGTCCACTCCCCGCCACCGCTGCACGCGGCCTCCCCCACCGTCATGTCGCACTGGCCCCGCGCCGGTCACCGCCCGGCAACCGGGCATCGGGCCGGAAACCACTCCACGGTACTCAACGGGCGGCCAGCTCCTCGGGTGTGGCCAGGACGATCTCCGGCCGCGCCTGCCCGCCGCGCTCACGGACCACGGCGAGCAGGATCCCGTCCGGGCCGAACACCGCGTACCGCTCCGCGAGACCCGTCGTGTCCAGCGGGGCGCCGTGCGCCAGCCGGCGGGCCGTCTCCCCGTCCACGTCGCGCCGGGGCAGGATGCGCTCCGCGGCGGCGGCCAGGGACACCGGTACCGGACTGTCCCGGGCGGCGAGGTCGTCCAGGGTCGCCGCCTCCGCCAGGGTGAACCCGCCGACCCGGGTACGCCGCAACGCGGTCAGGTGCCCGCCGACACCGAGCGTGGCGCCCAGATCCCGGGCGATGGCACGGATGTACGTGCCGGACGAGCACTCCACCGTGACGTCGACGTCCAGCAGGCCGCCCGCGGCACGGCGCAGGTCGTTCACGTCGAGCCGGGACACCGTGACCGGCCGCGCCGCCAACGTCACCTCGTCCCCGTCCCGTACCCGCTTGTACGCGCGCTGGCCGTTGACCTTGATGGCGCTGACCGAGCTGGGCACCTGTTGGATCGGGCCGGTCTGCGCGGCCAGGCCCGCGCGTACCGCCTCGTCGGTGACCTCGTCGGCGGGCGCGCCGCCGGTCGGTTCACCCTCCGCGTCGTCGGTCACGGTCGACTGCCCGAGCCGCATTGTCGCCCGGTACTCCTTGTCGCTTCCCGTGACGTAGGTGAGCAGCCGCGTCGCCCGACCCACCGCGATGACCAGCACCCCGGTCGCCATCGGGTCCAGGGTGCCGCCGTGCCCGACCCGCCGGGTGCCGGCCAGCCGCCGTACCCGTGCCACCACGTCGTGCGAGGTCATCGCCGACTGCTTGTCCACCACCACGAATCCGGCCGTTTCCACGGTGAGCCAGCTTACGTCCCGGCCCGTACGCTCCCGTCCGGCAGTCACCCCGACGGGCACGGGCGAAACCGCTGGTCAGACGCGGTCGCTCGGCCGCCCGGCGGTACCCCGGCCGACGCCGGCCGGATGGGTGGCTGACATCACCGCCGTACGGCGGGCGCAGGCCAGGAAATTGGCGGCATACCGAGCGATAGTTGTCAGTGGAGCCGATACGAGCTCCACCCACACTCACCGAAACGTGCCGGCGTTGGACGCTGGCCGCACAATCCTGAGGAGGAAGCAATGGTGTTCGCAGCGCTGCTGGCCGAAACTGCCGTGGCAGTACTGGTGGCAGGGTCACTGGCCGCGTGGTCCCGGCATCAGTTCGCTTCCCGCAAGGCATCGGCGCACAGCACCGAGCGGTGAGCCGGTCGCCACATCGGCGACCCACCGACGACTCCGCGGCCCCCACCCATCGGGTGGGGGCCGCGGTCCGTCGGTACGCGCCCGGGACCGGCCCGGGTCGTGGCCGACCCGAGCGGCCGTTCCGGCGAACTACGAGATCGGGACGAGCCGGTTGGTGGCCTCCGGGCCCTCGTTGATCCGGGCGATCGGCACCCGCGCCGTCTCCGGGATGCGGATGATCGGGATCAGGGCGATCACGGCCGCGGCCATCAGGTAGTACGCCGGCCAGTCGTTGTTTCCGGTCTCCTTGATCAGGGCCGTGACGACCAGACCGCAGGTGCCGCCGAACAGCGAGGTGGACAGGTTGTAGCCGATGGCGAAGGAGCCGTACCGCACCCGGGTCGGGAACATGGCCGGGAACGTGGACCCGATCACCGCCAGCATCAGCAGCAGCAGGAACGCGACGATCGCGAAGCCGAGCACCAGCAGCGCGACACTGTGGCTCTGCATCAGCTTGATCGACGGCCAGCTCAGCAACAGGAAGCCGATCGCCGCGGTGAGCAGCAACGGTTTCCGGCCGATCCGGTCGGACAGCGCGCCCAGCGGGATGATCAGCGCGAGCTGACCCATCTCTACGGCGATGATGATCAACGTCGACGTGGTGTCGTCGACGTGCAGGGTGTCGGTGAAGTAGGTCGGCATGGTGGTCAGCAGCATGTAGTCGGCGATGTTGAGCAGCAGCACGATGCCGATCAGGTTGAGGATCATCCGCCAATTACGGACGAACGTCTCCCGAAGCGGCGCCTTCTCCGCCTTCTCGCCGGCGCTCTCCAGGCGACGGAACTCGGGGGTGTCCTCCAGCCTGGTCCGCAGGTACAGCCCGATCAGGCCGAGCGGCAGAGCCACGAAGAACGGGATGCGCCAGCCCCACGCCTCCAACTGACTCGTGCTGAGCGCGAGCGTCACGGTCAGCACCACGACGTTGCCCAACACGTACCCGGACAGCGTGCCGAGTTCCAGGAAGCTGCCGAAGAAGCCGCGTCGTTTGGTCGGCGCGTACTCCGCGATGAACGTCGCCGCACCGCCGTACTCACCGCCGGTGGAGAAGCCCTGGATGAGCCGCAGCAGCAGGATCAGGACGGGCGCGAGGATGCCGGCGCTGTACGCGCCCCGCGAGTACGTCGGCAGCACGCCGACCAGGAAGGTGCAGCCGGACATCAGCAGGATGGTGATGGCCAGGACGCGCTGCCGGCCGAGCTTGTCACCCAGCGGCCCGAAGAAGGCGCCGCCGAACGGCCGGACGATGAATCCGATGGCGACCAGGGCCAGCGATTTCAGTACCGCGTTGCTGTCTCCCGGGAAGAACACCGTGCCGATACTGAGCGCGATGGCGCCCGAGGTGAACACTCCGTAGTCGTACCACTCGGTGGCGTTTCCCATTGCCGACGCGATGACGGCTCTGCGGACCGTTCTCTCGTCCACCTCGGTCGTGGTTGCCTGAGCTTCGGTCATGTTCGCGTCGACCTCCTCGGTCGGGGCGCGCAAGCTTTACGCATTGTCAGCCTCTCGACACACTTATCGGGCGCGGTGGCGACACCGCTGGGACATGGTGCCCCCGCGGGTACCCGGGTCAAACCTCCTCGTCCCGGCAAATTTCGACCCCGGGCAGCCGTGACGGCGGCAACCAGTGTGGTTGCCGCCGTCAAGGTGGCCTCTCCTCCGTCCGGTTACCCGGAGTCAGCTGGAGGAGTGCCGGTGCGCCCGAGGGGGATCAGGCGGTGTTGTTCGCCAGCGCGAGCAGGCGGTCGGC
This sequence comes from Actinocatenispora sp., assembly GCA_049582705.1. Lineage (GTDB taxonomy): Bacteria > Actinomycetota > Actinomycetes > Mycobacteriales > Micromonosporaceae > Actinocatenispora. The sequence goes on along the minus strand of JBAUUM010000371.1, from coordinate 1,238 downwards.
GGAGCCGTTGAACACGTCGCGGTCGACGTTGCCGGAGATGCCCGACACGGCGCCGGAGCTGGTGTACTGCCAGAAGGTGTAGACGCCCCAGCCGGCGGGCTTGCTCGGGCTGCTGACGCCCCAGTGCGCCACCCACAACGGGTTGGTGGAGCCGAAGCCGGTGTTGCCGCCGGTGCAGCTCGACCACCAGGAGGCCGTCGTGTACAGCACGACGTCACGGCCGGTCTTCGACTTGTAGGTGCTGGCGAAGGAGTGGATCCAGCTGACCATGGACGCGTGCGAGAGGCCGCTGCAGCCGGCTTCCAGGTCGAGCGCGCCGGGCAGGGTCAGGTTGTCGCGCGACCACGCGCCGCCGTGCGCCGCGAAGTACGTCGCCTGGGCAGCTCCGCTGGAGCTGCCGGGCTTGGCGAAGTGGTACGCGCCGCGGATCACCTTGGCGTTGTAGGCGCCGGTGTAGTTGGCGCCGAACTTCGGGTCGGTGTACGTGGTGCCCTCGGTGGCCTTGATGTACGCCCACTTGATGCCGGCGTTCTTGACCGAGGTCCAGTTGATGCTGCCCTGGTAGTGCGAGACGTCCACGCCGGCCAGGCCGGACGGCGTGATCGCCTGGGCGGGCTGTGCCGTGGCGAGGACGACGCCGAAGGACGCGACGAGGGTCGCGGCAGCGGCGAGGGCGCGGCGCAAGCGGGGTCTTGTAGCCACGACGGCAGGAATTTTCATTGTTCCTCCATGGGGGGTAGCTAACTGCCGCCCATTAGAGCCGATCTCCGGAAGAAAAGCTATAAGTGTTTTCCTGCGGTATCTGGGCGCGTTACGCACGGGGATACCGAATGAAACCGGTATCAGGGCCCTGACAAGGGCGTCGACCGTGAATGTGCACCGAGTGGGCAGCGATCTTCACCCGTACGGGTGAGGTACGCGACGGGGACCGTCGGAAGAATCCACACGGCCACCACATCGCCTGTGAGGTTCCCGTGTACAAGATCGACGGTGACGACCCGGACCACCTCTGGTGGGAGAAGGCTCAGCAGCGCGCGATGCGTCGACACCGGCGGTCGGCGGCCCTGCGACGTGTGCGACGCGCACCGCTGGCCGTGCTGCGGTTCCTGGTGGCCCCGCGCAGCCCTCGGGTGGTCGGCGCCGTGGTCACGCTCGCCCTGCTCGGCGCGCTCGTCTGGTTCCACCGCGGCACGATCTTCCACTACCGGACGCCCGCCGACGCGCACGCGGCGCAGCGG
>JBAUUM010000370.1:0-12332 GCA_049582705.1 Actinocatenispora sp. | reverse complement strand
GGGCAGCGGCACCCGCCGGCGAGGGCACCCGCGCGGCGGCGGCACCTGTGCGGCGGCGGCCACGCGCGGCGTCACCTGTGCTGCGGTGGGTCGGTACGGGTCCGGTAGCGTCGCGGCGTGACCGGGGCAGAGACGTACCGCGAGCTGGGGGAGGCGGCCTGGTCCTGGGTGTTCGGCCAGGTCCGGGAGGACGACGGGCCGTGGCTGCCCGAGGTCGTCACCGACGACCCGCCGACCGGCGTGCCGGACGAACGCGACTCGCTGTACATCGGGATCGCCGGCTTGGCCCCGGTACTCGCCGAGATCGCCCAGCACCGCGCGCTGACCGACGCGGAACGGTCCCTGGCGGCGGGCATCGTGGACCGGCTGTCGGCCAGGACTGCGGCACACAGCGAACCGTCCCTGTACGACGACGGACTCGCCGGGGACGCGACGGCGCTGCGGATGCTCGCGCCGGGGCGGGAGCAGGACGTACTGCGCCGGCTGGCCGAGCTGGCGACCCCGGCGGGGTGGGACACGACGATCGACCTCGGCGAGGGCCCGGCCGGGCCGTTCTCCGATCTGATCATGGGTACCGCCGGCATCGTGATGACCGCGGCCTGGCTCGGTGGTGAGCACGCCGCCGGGATCATGACGACCGGCGGCGAGGCCCTGCTGCGGGTGGCCGAGCGGACGGACGCCGGGCTGGACTGGCGGATGCGGCCCGGGTACCGGTCGAGTTCGCCGAACTACTCGCACGGCACCGCCGGGGTGGCCTCGGCGCTGATCGTCGCCGGCCTCGCGCTGGACCGCGCGGACTTCCTCGACGCCGCCCGGCAGGGCGCGGCGCACCTGCTCTCGCTGGCCTGGCTGGACGACGACGGGTTCGTCGTCCCGCACACCCTGCCGTACTCGAGGCGGGAGGTGGAACCGGTCACGTACAGCTGGTGCCACGGACCCACCGGCACCTCTCACCTCTTCGCCGCGCTGTCCCTCGCCGGTGTCGACCGGGTCGGCGGGTACCAGGTGGGCGACCTGCGGCGGCGCTGCCTGCACTCGATCCTCACCTCGGGACTGCCGGCGCGGCTCCGCCCCGGCTTCTGGGACAACGACGGCCGCTGCTGCGGCACCGCCGGGGTCGGGGACGTACTGCTCGACGCCGCGCAGGACAGCCCGGACGAGGCGCGGGGCGGGCGGTTGCTGGACGCCGCGCGGACCATGGGCGACGCGCTGGTCGAGCGGGCGGTCCGGGACGGCTCCGGGGCGCGGTGGCGGTTCGTGGAGTACCGGGAGGACCCGCCGTTGCTGCCGCCCGGCACCTCGTGGATGCAGGGCGCCGCGGGCATCGCCGCGTACCTGCTGCGCCTGGCCCGGGTCGTCGAGGACGGCCGGACCGCGACCGTCGTCGACCGCCCGGACCAGTGGTGGGCCGTGCCGGCCGGCGTACGCACCGTGCACACCGCGTCGAACGGCGCCCCGGCCGCCGGGCGGCACGGGTAGCGAACCCGGTGCCGGGACGGGCCGTACGCGATCGACCGCGCCGCGTTCGGGTTCGTCCGGGTGCGTCCGAGGCACTTCCCGTACGGACCGGGCCTGGCATATCACCAAGGGGCGGACGTTGTCGACCAGCGCCGCCACGGTCTCCATTCCCCCACCCGGCAGGGACCGCCCGACGAGCGGTCGGCGCCCTGCTGAACCTGGTGCCGCGCCCCGCCCGCCCGGGGCGCGGCACCAGCTCATCCGTTGCCGGGGCGGCGTCCGGCCGACCGCCGTGAACCGGTCCGGCGGGTTCGGGCAATAGTGGGTGTGAGCCCAAGACAAACGCTGGAGCGGTACGCCAACGGGGGCGTGACGGGACTGGATGTGCACCGCACGGACGCCGAACTGGTGGCGGGCGACTTCGCCGCACTGTTCGACCGGCACGCCGTCGTGGTCCACCGGTACTTCGCCCGACGGATCGGTACCGCCGCCGCCGACGACCTGCTCGCCCAGACCTTCCTGATCGCCTACGAACGCCGGGACGGCTACGACCGTTCCCGGCCCGATGCCCGGCCGTGGTTGTTCGGCATCGCCGCCAACCTGTTGCGGCGCCGTCAACGGGACGAGGTCCGGCAGTACCGGGCCTGGGCGCGGACGGGCGTCGACCCCGTCTCCGCCGACCACGCGGCGCGGGTGGCCGATCAGGTCGACGCCTCCGCCGCCGCGGGCCGCCTCGCCGGCGCGCTCGCCGCGCTGTCGCACCCGGACCGGGAGGTGCTGTTGCTGGTGGCCTGGGACCAGCTCAGCTACTCCGAGGTCGCCGCCGTACTCGACATTCCCGTGGGGACCGTGCGTTCCCGGTTGCACCGTGCCCGTATCGCGCTGCGCGCCGCGCTTCCGCACCGCCAAGGAGCCTGACATGGACGACGAGCTGAACACCCTCGCGCGACTGCGTGTCGTACCCGACCCGACCCCCGAGGCGCTGGCCGCCGCCCGTGCCCGCCTCACCGACCACATGACCTCGACCGCGAGTACACCGACCGTTGTCCCGCTGCGTACCCGGCGTTTCTCGCTGCGTCGCCAGTTCGCGATCGGCATCGCCGCCGTCGCCGCCGTCGCGGCCGGTGCGGGCGTACTCGTCGTGTCCGGTCTCGGCGACCCGGCCGGCTCCGACACGCCGGCGACGACGCTCGCGGCGAAGGAACTCAACCTCGCCGCCGACCACACGCTGAAGCACGGCGACCCGGTCGTCGGCCGCGGCCGGTACTCGCACGTGGTGACCAACGCGTGGCAGGGCGAGAACACCGACGGCATCATCTTCCAGGACAAGGTCCGGCGGGAGGTGTGGGTGCCGGGCGCGGACGATGGCACCTGGTACTGGCGCGAGACCGGCGGACTCGGCGCCAAGTTCGCCAGCCGGGTCGACGAGAGGTACATGCGGGCGCACCATCCGGACGTGTTCCGGCCCAGCACTTTCGTCGCCACCGGGCACGGGGGTCAGCAACAGAGCGCGTTCAACGGATCGCAGGAGTCGGGATCGTCGGGTGGCCCGGTGCCGTCGGGTGGTCCGGTGCCGTCCGGCGGACCGCAGCGGTCGGCCGGACCGGACCGCTCGCAGAAGTCGCCCGTACCGACCGGACCGCAGCCGTCGTCCGCGCCGCATCCCGTGGCGGACTGGGACCACCCCACGCCGGCCTTCCTCGCCCAGCAGCCACGCGACCCGCGGGAACTGCTGGCGGCGATCGAGGCGGCACAGCCGTCGCCCGCGCCGGGGACACCCCCGAAGGCGGACACTCCCAGCATCGCCTTCTACCAGATCGGGTGGACGCTCTCCTGCGGGTTCGTACCGGCCGACCTGCGCGCCGCGCTGTACCGGGCGGCGACCAGGCTGCCGGGCATCAAGGTGGTCTCCCACGCGGCCACCATCGACGGCCGCACGGGGATCGCGATCGGTCGGCTCGAACCGGGCGGCTACCTGCGCCAGGAGATCATCTTCGATTCGGCGGCGGGCACGTTCCTCGGTGAGCGTGAGGTCGTCGTGCGCTCCGAGGCCGAGGACGCGCACCTTCCCGTCGGCGCGACGTACAACTCGACCGCCGTCACCGTGGACGTGACCGGCCGGCCGCATCTGTTCTGAGCTGCCCGTACCGGATCCGGGGTGCCTCCCGGGTCCGGTACACCGCCCACCGCCCGCCACCTCGCCCACCCGTCGAGGTGGCGGGCGCATGGCATGCTCTGCTCGCAAACGTCAGCATGACGTGAGGAGTCCGGACGCCCATGAACCCCTTACCCACACAGCGACCCACCCGGTTGGTGGCGGCGACGTGTGCCGCGGCGATGGTCGCGGGGGCCATCGCCACGGCCGTGACACCCGCCGCTGCCGCCCCGGCGCGAGCCGTCGCCCCGCCCGCTGCGGTTGCCGCGCATCGGCATCCGTCCCGGGTCGTGCTCCCCACCGGGGAACGCCTCAGCCTGCGCTGGTCCGGTGACACGCCCACGGTCGGCCGTCGTCCCGGTGACCGGCAGCCGATCTCGACCCTCCGGGTCGGCCGCCACCTGTACGCCGTGCCCCCCGAGGCCATGCCGTACATCGGGTCCACGGTCGACCGGAACCTGTTCGACGTGACCGCACTCGCGGCGAAGGAGGGCGCCGACGGGGCCGGCAGGATTCCCGTCTCGCTCACCTTCGCCGACATCCCCGTCTCCGTGCCCGGGGTCCGGATCACCTCGACCTCCGGCCGGCACGCGTCCGGCCACCTCGACCGCAGCTCGGCGGCGACGTTCGGGGCGGCCCTGCGGGGCCGGCAGAATCTGGACGCGAAGGGAGCACGGGTGGCAGGCACGCCGATCCCGGGCCTCACCCGCCTCTCCCTGGCCGTGCCCGCCACGCACACCGTGCGACCGCACTTCCCACAGGTGACCCTGCGGGTGGACCTCACCCCGCCGGAGGGGCGGACCGTACTGGGCGCCATCGCGATGATCGTCAACACCGACGACACCCGCAGGTACCGGGAAATCGTCGGGATCGACGCGGAGAACTACGCCAAGGTCAGCGTGCCGAAGGGCCACTACGACCTCGTCGGCAGCGTCGTCACGCAGGCGACCGACGGTACCGACGGCGTGGTCTACTTCGTGCCGATCGTCGTCGACCTGGCGGTGACGGGCGACGGCCAGGCCGTCACGCTCGACGCGACGAAGGCGACCGCGACGACCGCGTTCACCACACCTCGCCCGGCCGACCTCCACGACGTGGGCATGGACATCTACCCCACCGACGGGCGTCCCGAGATCGCGTACGTGATGGGCTTCGGCTACGAGGCGGAGGACCAGGTCTACGTGCAGCCGACGCCCAAGCCGAAGTACGGCGAGCTGAGGTTCGACACGTACGAGTACCGGTCGGCGGCTCCGGCCGGCGGGGAAGCCTACGACTACCACCTCACCGAGGAGTGGCTCGACGGCATCCCGGCCAGCCTGCGCCGTGATCTCACGGCCGGGGATCTCACGCGGGTCGAGGACCGGTTCACCGCCCCCGGCACGGGAGACGTGTCGCTGGGCCGGGGCCCGGTCTACCCGGACCTGCGGGGCGCGGGGTTGCCTGCCTCGTCGCCGGATTCCGGCATCCACGTCGACTACCTCTACGGCCCGCCCGACGTGCGGTGGACGGCGGACGCGTCCCGGGACACCGCCTCGGGCACCGAGGGCATGTTCTCGGCGCCGGTGCGGTACCGGCCGGGTAGGACCTACCCGGTGGACTGGTTCCGGGAGTCCCTCGCACCCGGGGTCCAGGACCGGGTGACCTTCCCGCGGCCGTACTGCCTGGTGTGCCGTACCGCGGACGGGATGTCGCTCTCGATCGACCCGGAGACGGACTCCGACCCCGCCCACCACGGCTGGCTCGGCAGCGACGAGAACCCCGGCTACCAGCGGTTCCAGGTGTTCCAGGACGGCGCGAGCATCGTGGACGAACAGGACACCGACGCGGTGACCTTCCCGGTGCCGGCGGAGGAGCACACGTACCGGATCGAGGACACGGTCGACCGGGCGAAGCTGGGGTTCACGACCGGGACCAGGACCAGTTCGGTCTACTCGGTGCGTTCGTCGTCGACGTCCGGCGCGGCCGCGCCCGCCGACTGGGCCTGCGACGCCCCCGGCGCGGACCAGGGCGGGTGCACCGTGCTGCCACTGTTGACCGCGAACGTCCCGCTGCCCACCTCGTCGGACGGCGCGATGCCGGTCGGTACGGCGCGGTTCGTGGTCCGGATCGGTCACGTGGCGGCGGCGACGTCGTCGGCGGTCACGGCACTGACGTTCGGTACCAGCCTCGACGGCGCGACGTTCAGCCCGGCGAAGGTGACCGATCTCGGTGACGGCCGGTACCGGGTCACCCTGAGGACGCCGTCCAGCGCGGTCGGCCAGCACGTGTCGATCCGGGTCCACGCCGAGGACGCCACGGGCGGCACGCTCACCCAGACCGTCACGGACGCGTACCCGGTCGTCGCGGCCTCCTAGGCCCCGCCGGCTTCTGTGCAGCGACACGCCGACTCGGTCGGCGTGTCGCTGCACAGAACGGGATGCGCGGCAGGATCCGGGCCACCCCGGACGGGCTCGGAGCCCTGGCGGACGAGGTCGCCGCGCTGCAGGAGATCATCCGCCGGGTCGGCGCGGAGGCGGAGTGGTCGCGCCCGTCCGTACCGCCCGGCCGACCACCGGCGGCCTGGATGGTTCCGGGCCGGCCCGCTACTTCTTGCTGCGGTACGGGTAGCGGACCTTGATGTTCCCGGACCGGACGGCGCCGGTCACCCGCAGCGTCGGCGCGCCGGGGGCGGGCGGGTCGTTGGCCTTGTTGGTGACGTTGCCCATCCGGCTGGACGCGCTGTCGATGCGGACGGTCCAGCCACGCGGCACGACCATCGTGATGTTGCCGGCGCCGCAGGTGGCGTCGACCCGGACCTCCGCGTGCGGGCAGACCGCCTCGGTGAAGTCGATCTTGACGTTGCCGCTGGTGCACTCGGCGATGATCATCGACGGCACCACCCAGTGGCCGCGCTGCCGGACGTTGCCGGACCGGGTGCGCAGCTCCAGCGGCTCGTCGTCGGTCGGCACCGGGACCAGGCCGGGCCGGGCGACCACGATCAGGTCGGCGACCAGCGGCTCCAGCTCGCCGTAGGTGCGCGCCGCGTACGCCGCGGTCAGCCGCTCCTCGAACTCGGCGAAGTCGATCCGGCCCTCGCCGACCGCGGTGCGCAGCAGGTCGCCGATCTGTTCCCGGTCGGCGTCCGAGGCGCGCAGCGCGGCCCGGTCCGGCGCCGTCGGGCCGGACAGCGCCGCGTCGGGCCGTGGGACCAGGGGCGCAGCCGAGTCGCTCATGCGAAACACCTTACTGGGGCGGTGCATCCCCACGACATCCCCGATCCGGCGCCGTCGGGGTCCACCGGGGACGCCCGTACCGACGACGGGTCGGACCGGGCCGAAGACGACGGATCAGGTCGGACCGGAGCGTTCCGCGATGCCGGCCAGCAGCTGCTGTTCGGCGTCGTCCAGGTACTCGCGGAGCGCGGCGACCGCGCCGGTCCGGTCGTCCCGTTCGATCAGCCCGGCGATGTGGTCGTTGCGGTGCAGGTACGGCTCGTGGAACCGCTGCGGGTCGTCCATGACGTGGAACGCGAGCCGCAGCTCGGCGAGCATCCGGCGCATCAGGTCGTCGAGCCTCCGGCTGCCGGCCAGCGCGGTGATGGCGGAGTGGAACTGGAGGTCGGAGGTGCCGACGTCGCGCCACCTGCGGGCCGCGGCGTCGGCCTGCGCGGCGCGTACCGCGGCGCGGATCCCGGTGACGGTCTCGGGGCGGAGCGGCCCGTACTCGACGGCGGCGCATTCGACGAGCCGCCGGGTCGTGTAGATCTCGGCGATGTCGGTGGCACCGAGGGTGCGGACGAAGACGCCGCGGTGCTCCTCGTGTACGAGTAGGTGATCGTCGCTGAGCAGCCGGAACGCCTCCCGCAGCGTGTGCCGGGAGACCCGGTAGTGGCGGGCGACGGCCTGTTCGGCGAGGCGGGTGCCGGGCATCAGCGCCCCGTCGATGATCTGCTGCCGGAGCGAGGCGGCGAGCCGGGCGACGACGCTGGTCCGGTCGAGTTCGCCGACCGGCAGACCGACCGGGCCGGTGTCGTCGCGCTGATCAACAACCTCGGTCAATCCTGCTCCCTTGTGCGATTGTCCAACAATCTCTACTCTACGAAATTACACCGAGGGGTGCCATACCTCACAGATGCTACTTCTCCTGAATGGAGGCCCGCGGTGTTCGTACTCATCGGCGTGCTCCTCGTCGTGGTCGGGTTCGCGCTGCGGCTCAACCCGCTCGTCGTGGTCACCGTCGCCGGCATCGTCACCGGGTTCCTCGGCGGGCTGTCCCCGCTCGACATCCTCAACGCCTTCGGCACCGGCTTCGCCGGCACCCGGTCGGTCACGCTGTTCATCATCGTGCTGCCGGTGATCGGTCTGGTCGAACGGTTCGGGCTGCAGGAACAGGCCCGGCGACTGATCGGCAAGCTCGGCGTGCTGACCACCGGCCGGCTGCTCGCGCTGTACCAGCTGATCCGCCAGGCCACCGCGGCCGTGGGACTCAACTCGATCGGCGGCCCGGCGCAGACCGTGCGGCCGCTCATCTACCCGATGGCCGACGGTGCCGCGGTCCGCCGGTACGGCACGGTGACCGAGAAGATGACCGAGAAGATCAAGGGGCACTCGGCCAGCGCCGACACCGTCGGGGTCTTCTTCGGCGAGGACATCTTCGTCGCGATCGGCTCGATCCTGCTGATCACCGGGTTCGTGGACAGCACGTACGGGCTCAAGCTCGACGCCTTCCACGTGGCGATCTGGGCCATCCCGACGGCGATCTGCGCGTACGTGATCCACGGCGCCCGGCTGCTGTACTTCGACCGTCAGCTCGACCGGATGGCGCGCGTGGCAGACCCGTCCGGCACCAGCTCGGCGCCCGCCGCGGAGGCCGTCGAACCCGACAAGGTCGGCACCGAGGTCACCGGCACCGGGCGCAGCGACGCCGGCGAGGCCGGCGGTACCGGTACCGGAGCGTCCGAGCGGAAGGCGGCCGACCAGTGATCAAGGTCGAATGGTTCTACTGGCTGTGCGGTCTGATCTTCATCGTGGTGGCGGCGCTGACCTTCGTCGACCGCAGCAACCCCAAGCGGCACGGCAGCGGCGCATTCTGGGCGCTGCTCGGCGCCTCGTTCGTGTACGGCACGTTCGTGGTCGACAAGACGGCACCCGCCTGGATCCTCGGCATCGCCGTGATCGGCATGGCGGCGCTGGTCGGCACCCGACAGCTCAGCGCCGGCGCCAACAAGGGCCCGGGCCGGGCGGAACAGACGGCCGGCGCGGACCGGTTCGGCAACTGGCTGTTCGTCCCCGCGCTGATCGTCCCGGTGATCGCGGTGATCTTCGCCGTGTTCGTCGCCAAGGTCAAGATCGGTGACGAGCCGCTGTTGGAGGTCGGCTCCGAGACGCTGATCGGCCTGGGCGTGGCCGCCATCGTCGCGGTGATCGTCGGCCTGCTGATGCTGCGGCCGAAGTCACCGCTGACCCCGATGCGGGAGGGTCGCCGGCTGCTGGAGGCGATCGGCTGGGCCGCGGTGCTGCCGCAGATGCTCGCCACGCTCGGCCAGCTCTTCACCGAGTCCGGCGTCGGCAAGGCCGTCGGCACCATCACCAAGCAGATCGTGCCCGGCGGCTCGCTGATCGGCGCCGTCGTCGTGTACTGCCTCGGCATGGCACTGTTCACGATCATCATGGGCAACGCGTTCGCGGCGTTCCCGATCATGACCGCGGCGATCGGTTGGCCCGTGCTCGTGCAGCATTTCGACGGCAACCCGGCGGCGGTGTTCGCGATCGGCATGCTGGCCGGCTTCTGCGGCACGCTCTGCACGCCGATGGCGGCGAACTTCAACCTGGTACCCGCCGCGTTGCTGGAGATGAAGGACAAGTACGGGCCGATCAAGGCCCAGTTGCCCACCGCGGTGCCGCTACTCGCCTGCAACATGGCGCTGATGTACCTCTTCGCGTTCGGGGTGCTGGGATGAGCGTGCTGGTCACGGGCTTCGAACCGTTCGGTGGCGAGAGCGTCAACCCGTCCTGGGAGGCGGTGGCGCAGCTCGCCGAGGAATCCCCGCACCGGGTACGCGCGGCGCAGCTCCCGTGCGTGTTCGACACCTCGATCCCGGTGCTGCGCCGGGAGATCGAGGCGCACCGGCCCGAACTCGTCCTGGTCGTCGGGCAGGCCGGTGGGCGTACCGGCCTGTCCCTGGAGCGCACCGCGGTCAACGTGGACGACGCCCGGATCGCGGACAACGCGGGCGGCCAGCCGATCGACGAGCCGGTGGTGCCGGACGGCCCCGTCGGGTACTTCTCCCGGCTGCCGATCAAGGCGTGCGTCGCGGAACTGCGCGCCGCCGGCATCCCCGCGTCGGTGTCGCAGACGGCCGGCACGTACGTGTGCAACCACGTGTTCTACGGGCTGATGCACCTGATCGCGACGGAGTACCCGGACCTGCGCGGTGGCCTGGTGCACGTGCCGTACGCGCCGGAGCAGGCGGTCGAGTCCGGGGAGCCGACCATGCCGATCGACCTGATCGCCTGCGGCCTGGGCATCATCCTGTCCACCAGCCTCAAGACCCCGGTGGACATCGCGATGCCGGGAGGTGACCTGCATTGACCACCACCCGGGCATCGGTCGCGGCGTCCTTCGCCGAGCTGGCCGTACGCAACATCGGCACCGAGTTCCCGCACGCCACGCAGCACCTGGTGCGCGGCGTCGACGACGCCTCCCGGCCGAGCGAGCTGCATCCGGCGTTCCACGGTTCGTACGACTGGCACTCGTGCGTGCACATGCACTGGCTGCTGGTCCAGCTCATCGACGACTGCCCCGACCAGGTCGACACCGACCGCATCAGGTCCACATTGGACAGTACGCTGACCGGGTCGGCGCTGCGGGTCGAGGCGACGTACCTGCGGGACAACCCGTGGTTCGAGCGGCCGTACGGCTGGGCGTGGCTGCTGGAGCTCGCCGCGGCGTGCGCCCGGTGTTCCGACCCGGCGGCGCGCGGCTGGGCGGCGGCCTTCGCGCCGGTGGTGGACGCGGTGGACGACCTGACCACCACCTGGCTGGACCGGGCGCCGTACCCGGTGCGGTACGGCGTGCACTCGAACACCGCGTTCGGCCTGGCGCTGCTCATGGACGCGGCCGGGGAGCTGGGCCGGGACCGGCTCGCGGCGGCCTGCGCGGCGCGCGCGACGGACTGGTTCGCCGGCGACCGCGACTACCCGACCGGCTGGGAGCCGAGCGGCCAGGACTTCCTGTCGCCCGCGCTGACCGAGGCCGACCTGATGCGTCGGGTACTACCGGCCGCCGAGTTCGCGTCCTGGCTGGACGGGTTCCTGCCGGGCCTGGACGACGCCACGTTCGCCCCGGCGGAGGTACTGGACCCGACCGACGGGCACCAGGCCCACCTGCACGGGCTGAACTTCTCGCGGTCCTGGCAACTGCGTGCGATCGCCGGTTCGTTGCCGACCGGGGACGGTCGGGTGCCGGTGCTGCGGTCGGTGGCCGACGCGCACCGCGACGCCGGGCTGAGCGCCCTGTCCGAGGAGGGGTTCGTGGTGCAGCACTGGCTCGCCACGTTCGCGTACCTGGCGCTGCCGGGCGCGGGGTCGGGACCGGGCGAGCCGGTCGCCGATTAGTCCTTTTTGCTGGCATTAGGTACGTTCGGGCGTGCACCTGGTGTCGAAGGAGGAGACAAGCATGCCCGACAACGGCAGACCCACCAGCAGACACAGCAGGACCGCACTCGGCCTGGCGGTCGCCGCGTTGGCGACGGTGTTCGCAGCGTTGCTGGTCGGCCCGGCCCCGGCGTCCGCCGCCGTGTCACCGCACTCGGCCAGGGCGGACATCGCCCGGATCGCCAAGTACCAGACGACCGTCGGTTCGCGGAACCGTGAACACGGCGGCGACAACTGCAACTGGTACTCGACCAGGCTGCACGTCGGCCCCACCGGGCAGTGCGGCAACGGCTGGCGCTCCGAGGCGTGGTGCGCGGACTTCGTGAAGTACGTGTACAAGGACGCCGGCGTGGCGACCAGTGGCCTCAACCCGCTCGCCGCATCCGGCCACACATACGGGCAGAAGCACGGCACGTGGCACACCAGCCATCCGAAGGTCGGTGACCTGGCGGTGCTCTCGTCGCACGAGCACATCGGCATCGTGACCAGCGTCGGTTCCGGCGGCAACTTCACGATGGTCTCCGGCAACACGTGGAATCCGCAGCACACGTCGATCAACGCGGTCAAGGCGACCGGATACACCGTCGGCCAGATGTGGGGCTTCGCCAGCCCGGCCTGACCCTGGCAGCCGAGAACAGGGCCACGCCTCCGGTACCGCACCGGGGCGTGGCCCTGCGGCCGTCCCGGACCCGGACGCCGGGGCTGGCCCGTCGCCGCCCGGTCCGGCCCGTCGCCGTACTGGGCAGCGCGCGGGTCGCACCGTAGGATTCGGCCGGGAGGCGCCATGAAGCTGAAGCTGGACCTGCACGACATCTTCAACCGTGGTCAGGACATCGACCGCGCGCTGAACGGCATCATCCAGGAGGCCATCGCCAAGAAGGCGGCGATGGTGGAGATCATCCCCGGCAAGGGCTCCGGCCAGCTCAAGAAGCGGGTGCTGCGCTTCCTGGACCGCCGCGACATCAAGGCCCTGTACCACCGGGTAGAGAAGGACTCCCGCAACTTCGGCCGCCTCTTCGTCCACTTCAAGCACAAGTAGGGCCGCGCCCTCGCGGCTCCCACGATGCGTGAAGTCTGGCGTCTGG
>JBAUUM010000369.1:0-3481 GCA_049582705.1 Actinocatenispora sp. | reverse complement strand
AGGTGCAGCAGTACGCCCAGCGACCAGATGTCGGCGCCGGGCGAGGCCGGCAGGCCGGTCAGCGCCGCCCGGCCGAAGTTGCGCAGCTTCGCGCCGCCCTCGGTCAGGACCACGTTCGCGGCCGTGACGTCGCGGTGCACGACACCCAACCGGTGCGCGGCGGCGAGCCCCTCCGCGACCTCGGCCGCGACCCGTACCGCGAGCGGGGCCGGCAGCGGGCCGGCGGCCAGCCGCTGCGCCAGTGACTCACCGGCGACCAGCTCCGTGACCAGGAACGGAAGGACGCGGCCGTCGGGCCGACTCGTCTCCGCGTAGTCGAAGACGTTGACCACGTGCGGATGCATCAGCGTCGCGACGACCCGGGTCTCCGCGCGGAGCCGGTCACGGGCCGCCGCGCCGATCTCCTGCCCGGTCAGCAGCGAGACCGCGACCTGGCGTTCCAGCACCCGGTCGTACGCCTGCCACACCGCCGAGAGACCGTCCGCGCCGAGTGGCCGGCGCAGGCGGTACCGGCCGGCGAGTACCGCTTCCGCCCTCACACCGTCCACGACACCAGAGTCTGTACCAATGTCCTCGGTGTCCCGATCCCGTCCGGTCCCTCAGGATGAGATGGTGGCGAGGATCACGCAGAGGTCGTCGTCGGGTTCGGACTCCAGTGTCGCGGTGACGTGCTCCACGAGCGCGACCGGTTCGGCGAGATCGGTGTGCGTGCCCGCGTGCAGCAGCACGTTCAGGCCGACGGCCAGGGTCCGGTCGCGTCGCACCAGCAGACCGTTGGTGTACAGGAGGACCCGGTCACCCGGCTGCACGTCGACCGAGGCCTCGTCGTACCCGATGTCCGGCGCCGCGCCGATCGGCAGGCCGAGCGGGCCGGTCAGTACCTCCGCCCGCCCCTCCGGGCCGTAGCGCAGCGGCGCGGCCTGCCCCGCCGCCGCCCAGCGCAGCTGCTTCTCGTCCGGCGAGAACCGCGCCACCACCAGCGTTGCCAGCTGGCCGGCGGCGAGCTCGGCGACCATCCGGTTCAGCGCCGTCAGCAGCTCGCCCGGAGGCATGCCCAGCACCGCGTACGCCCGGACCGCGTTGCGCAGCCGGGCCGACGCCACCGTCGCCGCGAGTCCGCTGCCGGTCACGTCGCCGACCACCAGGTACGTGGCCGAGCCGGGCAGGGCGAACACGTCGTACCAGTCGCCGGCCACCCGGCCGGTGGACTCCGCCAGGCGGCACAGGCCACGCACCGACATGCCGGGTGTCGCGGTCAGCTCCGGATCGGTGGGCAGCAGCGCCTGCTGCAGCGTCTCCGCGGCCTGCGACTCCGCCTGCAACCGCTGCCGCTGCGCCGCCAGCGCCTCCTGGGCGCGCCGGAGCTGCGACTCGACCGCGCGTTCCTCGGTGACGTCCTGCACCGTGCCCCGCACCGCCCAGACCGTGCCGTCGGCGTCGAACTCGGGCTCGCCGCTCATCCGCAGCCGACGTCCCGGCGCGTCCGTCAGCCGGTGCTCCACCGTGAAGGCGCGGCCGGAGAGGAGCGCGCCCCGGATCGCCTCCTGCACCGCGTACCAGTCCTCCGGGTACACGTACTTCTCGCCGTCCGACGGCGGCAGGGCGTCCTGCTCCGCGCTGCGCCCGAGCAGCCGGTACAGCTCCGGCGACCAGCGCACCCCACCGGTACGCAGGTTCCACCAGAACGAGCCCAGCCGGCCGATCCGCTCACCCTGCAGCAACT
This sequence comes from Actinocatenispora sp., assembly GCA_049582705.1. Lineage (GTDB taxonomy): Bacteria > Actinomycetota > Actinomycetes > Mycobacteriales > Micromonosporaceae > Actinocatenispora. The sequence continues at coordinate 1,758 of JBAUUM010000369.1, read as the reverse complement.
GGTCGTGCAGCAGGTCGGCCTCGGACCGGGCGTGCCACACGACCAGGACGAGCTCACCCACCCGCGCCGCGTTGACCTGCGCGACCATCGAGTGCTGGGTTCCGTCGGCGGCGGCGTCCACGTTCACGTCGCCCAGGTGGCACGGCGTGCCGTCGGCGAGGACCGCCGCGAACGCGCCGAGCAGCAGCCGGCTGCCGGTGTCCGGCATGACCGCGAGCAGGGTCCGCTCGACCGCGTCCGACCCGGTCAGGCTGGTCAGCTCGGTCGCGGCCGAGTCGTTGGTGTACTCGAAGCGGAAGTCGGTGACCCGGCCGTCGGCGTCCCGGATCGCGGCGAGCAGCACCGCCGGGGTGGACACGCTGTCCAGCACGGTCCGTACCGGATCGCCCGCGCCCACCGCGGACTCCGCCGGGGTGAGCTGGCCGACGCGCCGGCTGACCGGATCCGCCAGCGCGGTGAGGTAGCGCCGGGCGTCCTCGGTGAGTTCGATGCCGGTGGCCCAGCCGACGGCCAGCACCCCGATCGGGTCGGTACCCGAACTGAACGGCACCGCCAGCACGGAGGTCATCTCCGGCGCACCGGTGTCCGCCACCCAGCGCGGCTGCCGGCTGTCGAACGCCGCATGCCCGACGCTGTGCAGCAGCGCGGTGACCGCGTCGTCGTCCGTGCCGTGTCCCCCGACGACGCGGAGGCCGTCCGACGGGTCGCGCAGCACGATGAGTACCGCGTCGGGCGCCGGCCACCCGGTGGAGGACTCCGCGACCGTCTCCGCGATCTGCTGGTGGTCCTGTGCGGTGGTGATCCGGGCGGCGAGCAACTGGTGCTGCGCCTGCAGCGCCTCGGTATGCGGGGAATGCGGCGTCTCGGCCCGTGTCGGCGGGTTGGCCGGCCGCCGGGCCCCGGCCAGGTACTGACGAAGCTCGTCGTCCATCAGTTCGCCGGGCAGGTCGGCCTCGGGAGTCGGCGCGGTGGCACCGACCAGGGCGGCGGCCACCTCGGCCAGCTTGATGTTGGAGCGCTGCGACAGCCGGACCAACTGGTCGAACGCGTCGTCGGGGCTCACCCGCAGGCGTTCCACCAGTACGCCCTTGGCCTGCTCGATGATCGCCCGGTTGCGCATGGCGCGCCGCATACCGGTCAGTTCGTCGCGCAGCCGGGCCACCACGCCGGCCAGGGCCTCGTTTGGTTCCGGGGCCTCCGTGGGCTGGTGCGCGCGGGCCCGGTCGGGTGCGGCACCGGGCCGGCCCCGTCGGGACCTCTTCGAGCGCGACGGCTGCGCCGATCCGGCCGACTCGGCGGGTCCAACGTGCTCGTTCACCACCGTGCCCTCCTGTGCGATGACCGCACGGAGCCTATCGCGCTCCCCACGGACATCGTTGCCTCCCGCCGATTGCGTCGATGGCGACCACGCCCGACCCACGGACACCACCTCGCCGGGGCAAGCGCCAATCGGTCCTAACGGGAGGACATGGTGCGAACAGCCACCGCGGAGGCATGGCCTCCGCGGTGTCGTGTGGCGCCGCCCACTCCGGCCGGCGCGCGGGTCGGGTGGCTCAGCGGGTCGGGTGGCTCAGCGGGTCGGGTGGCTCAGCGGCCGGTCCGGCCGTCCGGTGACCGGCCGATGACGTCGCTGCCCGCGTCGTCGTCCGCGCCCCAGACCATGTTGTCCTCGGTCAGCCAGGTCGTGTACTCGTCCGGTTCGTCCCGCGTGGCGCTGTGGCTGCTGACCAGGCTGCGCGCGGGCGGTCGGGTGGCCGG
>JBAUUM010000368.1:0-6954 GCA_049582705.1 Actinocatenispora sp. | reverse complement strand
GGTCAGTCCCGGGGGCTCGCCGGGCGCCGTGGCGCCGGGCAGCAGTCCGCGGGGCAGACGTCCCAGACCGGCAGCCGACCGAGCCGCCGACGCGGCACCGCCGGATCACGCCGCTCCTCGACCAGTTCGCGGACCATCGACACGAACCGCGGGTCGGTGCCCGGGGTGGCGGCACGGGCGTAGTCCAGGCCCAGCCGGCGGGCCGTGTCGGCCGCCTCGTTGTCCAGGTCCCAGACCACCTCCAGGTGGTCGGACACGAACCCGATCGGGCTGACCACCACCCCCGTGACGCCGTCGGCCCGCAACCGGGTGAGGTGGTCGTTGACATCCGGCTCCAGCCACGGCACCTGCGGCGGCCCGGACCTGCTCTGCCACACCAGGTCGTACGGGATGTCCGTCGCCCCCGCCCCGGCGACCACCAGGCCCGCCAGTTCGGCCAGCTGATCGGTGTACCGGTTGCCGTCCGGCCCGGCGGTACGGGCCATCGAGGTCGGCACCGAGTGCGCGGTGAAGACGAGGCGGGTGTGCGCCGGGTCGACCGACCGGAGCCGCCCGAGCGCGGCGCGGACCGCGTCGGCGTGCGGGCCGACGTAGCCGGGATGGTCGTGGAAGTGCCGCAGCTTGTCGACCACCGGCGCGCCCGCACCCACCGCACGTCGGGCGGCGAGGATGTCGTCCAGGTACTGCCGACACGACGAGTACGAGCCGAACGGGCTGGTGACGAACGCGATCGCGCGTCGCACACCGTCGTCACGCATCCGGGCCAGCGTGTCCGCCAGGTACGGATCCCAGTTCCGGTTGCCCCAGTACAGCGGCAGGTCGATGCCGTGCCCGGCGAACTCGGTCCGCAGCGCGGCCAGCAGCGCCCGGTTCTGCTCGTTGATCGGGGACACGCCGTCGAAGTGCCGGTAGTGCTCCGCGACGGCGGCCAACCGTTCCTCCGGTACGCCCCGACCCCGGGTCACGTTCCGCAGGAACGGCAGGACGTCGTCAATCCCCTCCGGCCCGCCGAAGGACAGCAGGAGAAAGCCGTCGTAGCCCGGTCCCCGTTCACTCACCGTACTATCTTCTACCACCGGTAGACGGTGAGTGCGGCAGGGTCAGGCGCCGATCGCGTGGAAGCCACCGTCCACGTGCACGATCTCGCCGGTGGTCGCCGGGAACCAGTCGGACAGCAGCGCGCACACCGCGCGGCCGGCCGGCTCCAGGTCGGCGAGATCCCAGCCGAGCGGGGCACGGTCCACCCAGGACGCCTCGAACTGCTCGAAACCCGGGATCGACTTCGCCGCCATGGTGCGCAGCGGACCCGCCGACACCAGGTTGCTGCGGATGCCGTGCTTGCCGAGGTGCAGCGCCACGTACCGGCTGGCCGATTCGAGGCCCGCCTTCGCCACGCCCATCCAGTCGTAGACCGGCCACGCCTGCGTCGCGTCGAACGTGAGGCCGACGATCGACCCGCCCGGCCGCATCAGCGGCAGGCAGGCCATGGCGAGCGCCTTGTACGAGAACGTGGAAACCTGCAGCGCCGTGGACACGTCGGGCCACTCGGCGTTGAGGAACTCGCCACCCAGGACGCTCTGCGGGCCGAACGCGATCGAGTGCACGACGCCGTCCAGGCTGTCGACCTGCTCGCGTACCTTGTCGGCCAGCCCGTTGAGGTGCTCGGGCCTGGTCACGTCCATCTCGATGATCTCGCCGACGGGCTTGGGCAGTCGCTTCGCGATCCGCTCCACAAGGGACATCCGCCCGTAACCGGTGAGCACCAGTTCGGCGCCCTCCTCCTGGGCCAGCCGGGCCGCGGAGAACGCGATCGACTGCTCGGTGAGGATACCGGCGATCAGAAGTCGCTTACCGGCCAGAAGTCCGCTCACTGTCAATCCTCTCGATGACGAAATTGCACGATGGCGCCGGTGTGCGGTGTCGCCCGGCGCGGTCGGTGACCGTGCGGGCCGACGGGATGCGTCAGTGGCCCATGCCGAGGCCGCCGTCGACCGGGATCACCGCACCGGTGATGTAGCCCGCGTCGTCCGAGGCCAGCCACGACACCACGCTGGACACCTCGTCGGTGCTGGCGAACCGCCCGAGCGGCACCGCGCCGAGGACCTCCTGGCGGCGCGCCGCGGACAGCTCGGCGGTCATGTCCGTCTCGATGAAGCCGGGGGCGACGACGTTCGCGGTGATGTTGCGTGAACCGAGCTCCCGGGAGATCGACCGGGCCAGGCCCACCAGGGCCGCCTTGCTGGCCGCGTAGTTGGTCTGCCCGGCGCTGCCGTACAGGCCGACGACCGAGGAGATGAAGATCATCCGGCCCCACCGGGCGCGCAGCATCTTCGTCGCGGCGCGCTTGGCGCACCGCCACGAGCCGCCCAGGTTGGTCTCGACGACCCGACCGAACTGGTCCTCGCTCATCCGCATCATCAGGGTGTCGTCGGTGATGCCGGCGTTGGCCACCAGGACCTCCACCGGCCCCAGCTCGGCCTCGATGGAGCTGAACGCCTCGTTCACCTGGTCCGGATCGGTGATGTCGCACCGGACGCCGAAGAAATCGTCGGGCACCTCACTGCCTCGGTGCGTGACGGCGACCCGGTCGCCCTGCTTGGCGAACCTCCGTGCGATCGCGAGACCAATACCACGGTTGCCACCAGTTACCAGGACGGTACGAGGCACCTGAACTCCCTCCATCGGTTCGTGCGCCACGACACTACGGCATTTTGCTCCGCCGGGCGACGACCCCGCGCCGGGACCCGGGTCAGGGCATCCTCGACGACCACAACAGGCTCATTCCGGCGGCCACGAACGCGAAGAGCAGCCCGAACCCGATGAACCACTGCCCGATCTCCCGGGCCATCGTGCGGTGCCCGATCGAGCTGCCCATGTCGGCGTAGACCTGTTTCAGCTGCTGCGCGGTGGCCGCCGCGTAGTAGTGCCCGTGGGTCGTGTCGGCGAGCTTGTGCAACGCCTCCTTGTCCACCGGCACCGGCGTGGTCTGGCCACCGATCGTGACCCGGCCGTGGTCCGTACCGAACGCGATGGTGGAGACCGGTACGTTCGCGGCGGACGACGCCTTCGCGGCGTCCTCGGTCGTTCGCCCGTACGTGCGGAAGCCGTCGGACAGCAGCACGATGCGGGCCGGCGGGGCACCCCGCGCGCCGTCCGCCGGTACCGACGCGATCGCCTGCAGCGAGGTGAACACCGCCTCGCCCGTCGCCGTCGACTCGGCCAGTTGTAGCCCGCTGATCGCGGTGAGGACCTGACCGCGGTCCTTGGTCGGGGAGGCCACCACGTTCGCCGCCTTCGCGAACGAGACGACGCCGACGTTGAAGTTCTTCGGCAGCTCCTTGACGAACTGCTTCGCGGCCACCTGGGCGGCCCGCAGCCGGTCCGGCGCCACGTCGTCGGCCTGCATGGACAACGACACGTCGATCGCCAGGATCACCGTCGCGCGTTCCATCGGCTGCTGGGTGTCCACCGACGGCCGGGCCATGCCCATCGCCAGGATCAGCAGGCTGAGCAGCAGTGCGCCCGCCGACGCGTGCCGGCGCCAGCCGATGCCCCGGGGCGTCAGGGAGCGCAGCAGCTCCAGATTCGAGAACTTCATCGCGTACGACCGGCGGTGCAGCTGGACCCACACGTACACGCCGCCGAGCGCCAGCACCGGAATCACGGCCAGCAACCACCACGGTGACAGGAACCGGATCAACGCGTTGTCCCCCTTGTCCGAGCGTGCCGCTGCGCGGCCACGAAACGGACGATGTCGAGTAGCCAGTCGGAATCGGTACGCAGTCGCAGGTGGCCGACGCCGGCCCGGCGCAGCGTCGCGGAGATGCCGGCACGCTGCTCCGCGGCGGCCGCCGCGTACCGGGCCCGTACCGCCGGGGTGGTCTGCACCTCGTGCACCGCGCCGCTCTCCGGGTCCACCAGCTCCAGCACGCCGACGTCCGGAAGTTCCAGCTCGCGCGGGTCGAGCACCTCCACGGCCAGCACGTCGTGCCGGACCGCGAGCCGCCGCAGCGGGCGCTCCCAGCCGGCCGGGGCCAGGAAGTCGGACACGACCACGGCCATCCCGCGCCGACGCGGCGGCCGGTTCAACCCTTCGACCAGGGCGGTCAGGTCGGTACGCCCGCCACCCGGTGACCGCTCGGTCGTCGCCACCGCCCGCAGCAGGGCCTGCGCGCCACGGCGGCCCGGTCGGGCCGGGATCCGGTGCGTCGCCGAACCGGTGCCGACCACCGCGCCGATCCGGTTGCCGCCCCGCGCGTTGAGATGCGAGATCGCGGCCACCGCCGCGATCGCCAGGTCACGCTTCAGGCAGTTCGCGGTGCCGAAGTCGAGGCTCGCCGACAGGTCGACCGCGAGCCACGTCTCCAACTCACGGTCCACGATGGTCTGTCGTACGTGCGGCACCGTCGTACGGGCCGTCACCGGCCAGTCCATCAGCCGCACGTCGTCGCCCGGCCGGTACTCCCGCGACTCCCCCGGCTCGCTGCCCGGGCCGGGCAGCAGACCCAGGTAGTCACCCTGCAACAGACCGTCGAGCTTACGGGTCACCAGCAGCTGCAACTTGGCCAGCGTCACCTCGGACCGGTCGGTGTCCAGATGCGGCGGCCGGTACTCCGAAGACCGGGAATGACGACGCAGCCGTCCGAGAGCGGCGAGACCGGCCCGGCTCACGGCTCCCCCCGTCCGAGGCTCGTCCGACCCGTCATGCCAGGTGCCCGGGCCCGCCCGGGTTGGGCCAGCCGGCCTGCGGCGGCTGCGCCTGCCCCGCCATGGCCGGCACCGCGTGCGGGTCGGCGTTCTGCCGTGGCGACACCGTCGGCAGCGGAACCGTGGCCAGCACCCGGTCCACGATCTGCTCGGCCGGGATCCCGTCGGCCAGCGCGTCGTAGGACAGCACCAGCCGGTGCCGCAGGATGTCCGGGGCGATGTCCTGGATGTCCTGCGGCAGCGCGTAGTCCCGGCCGCGCAGCAGCGACAACGCGCGTGCCGCACGGACGATGCCGAGCGAGGCACGGGGACTCGCCCCGTACTGCACCAGGCCCGCGACGTCGGACATGCCGTACTCGGCCGGCGAGCGGGTGGCCAGCACCAGCCGCACCGCGTAGTCGACCAGCGCGTTGTGCACGAACACCTCGTCGGCCTTGCCCTGCAGGCCCAGCAGGTCCTCCGGGGAGAACACCTGCGTCGGCTCCGGCGTGGAAACCCCCACCCGGTAGACGATCTCGCGTTCCTCGGCGTCGGTCGGATAGCCGACCTGGATCTTCAGCAGGAAGCGGTCGCGCTGCGCCTCCGGGAGGGGATAGACGCCCTCCTGCTCGATCGGGTTCTGCGTGGCCATCACCAGGAACGGCGTGGGCACCGGGTGCGTCTCGCCACCGAGCGACACATGCTGCTCGGCCATGACCTCCAGCAGCGCCGACTGCACCTTGGCCGGTGCCCTGTTGATCTCGTCGGCGAGTAGGAAGTTGACGAACACCGGGCCCAGCTCGACGTCGAACTTCTCGCTGCCCTGCCGGTAGATGCGGGTGCCGACCACGTCCGCGGGCACCAGGTCCGGGGTGAACTGGATGCGGGAGAAGGATCCGCCGACGACCTGGGCCAGCGTCTCGACCGCGAGGGTCTTCGCCACCCCGGGTACGCCCTCGATCAGGCAGTGCCCCCGGGCGAGCAGCGAGACGAACATCCGCTCGATCATCCGGTCCTGTCCGACGATCACACGCTTGACCTCGAACATGGCCTTCTCGAGCAGCGTCGCATCCTGCGCTGGCGTGGTCTGCTGGGCCACCTGACCTCCACGACACATCTGACGGCGGACCGCCCGCCGGGCCGGCGCCCGACGGACCTGGCAGCGACGCCGGACCTGCCCGTCCGCCGCATGCTCGCGTCCCTATCGTGCCCCAGCTGGCGCACCACCGCGGCCACGGCCCGGACCCGGCAGTCTCCAAGCGTGTCGCACGCTGGCAACCCCAAGCGTCGCATGGCCGGCCGGGTACCCGTTGGCGGGGTGCGTAAGCCTCCACACATGTCCACACCTCGCGCCACGCGGCCCCGCCACGCCCGCGCGTGCCCGTCTGACGCGAGAAGGAGCAGGATTCGCGTACCGCAGACCCGCTGTCGGGTAGACAACCGCCTCTCACTCGTGTGTACCATTACATCGTCGCCGGGCGGCTTCCCCCGTGGTCGCCCGGCGCACTCAAAGATCGCCGCATTGTGCTCGCGGAGAGCGCAAGCGGCGGTCTTTTTTGTCATTACTTCTGGGGGCCGAGACTTCTGGGGGCCGAGCCCCCAGACCCCGCGTTGCTTGTTCCTCGCCGCCCAGCTCGGGGACGCGGCGGGGACCAACCCAGGTACGGCGCAACCGGACCCGCGGGACAACTCCAGCCACAGGGCAACCGGACCCACAGGGCAACCCGGACCACGGTCACGCCCAGGCTTCCTGACTCGGCCACGGGACAAACCCGACCCGCAGGACAATCCCGGTTCACAACCCCAGGGCGCACGCCGAACACGGCACAAGCCGAGTCCACCGGACAACCCAAGCCACAGAGCGGCCCCTGGGCCACAAGCAGGACGCGGCGTGCGGTGCGGGCGAGGTGTCGCACCGGGCCGGGCATGAGGCGATCCGGCGCACCGGGTGTGGGGTGGGCGGGACGGGGTGGCAGGGTGGTGACGTGCGTGAGGGATCTGAGGCTCGGCTGCCGCTGGTGTGTTCGGCCAAGGGGTGCGGTCAGCCCGCCGAGTGGGCGTTGCGGTGGAACAATCCCAAGATCCATCAGCCGGAGCGGCGCAAGACGTGGCTGGCGTGTGGGCAGCACCGGGAGTCGCTGAGCGCCTTCCTGTCCGCCCGGGGATTCCTGCGGGAGGTCGAGCCTGCACCCGAGGACGACGCCGGGCAGGCCTGACGTCCGGGCCGGCCCGGCGACGACGCGGCTCAGCGGCTCAGCGGCTCAGCGG
>JBAUUM010000367.1:0-3138 GCA_049582705.1 Actinocatenispora sp. | reverse complement strand
CCGGTACGGCGTCGGGCCCGCCCGCTGCGGGCGGTCGGCCGTTGGCTGCGCCGCGGGTCGAGGCACCTGACCGGCACCTGGCCGGAGGGTCTGGTGCTGTCCGGTGGCGCGCTGGTCGGGTTGACGCCGAGCCTGCTGTTCCCGGACGGCGGCATGCAGCCGTTCACCTCCGACGCGATGAAGGTGTTCGTCGCGGTGGGTGTCGCGGCGCTGTTCCTCTTCCCGGCCCGGTACCGGTCGCTGCGGATCGGCGCGGGCCTGCTGATCGTGCTGACGGTGCTGGCGTACTTCGTGCCCAGCCCGGTCGGGTCGAACGTGACCCGGCTGCCGATGCTGTTTTGCGCCCCACTGGTCGCCGCGGTCTCCATGGTGGACCGCCGGTTGTTGGTGGCGGCGGTACTGGCGTTGACCTGGTGGCAGCCGCCGCTGGTGTCCGCCGACCTGACCAGTGGGGGCGAACCCGCCGACCACTCGGTGTACTACCAGCCGCTGATCGACCGGCTCAAGCAGGAGCGTCCGGTCGGCCGCGTCGAGGTGGTCCCGATGTTCGACCACTGGGAGTCGACGTACGTGGCCGAGTCGGTGCCGCTGGCCCGGGGCTGGGAACGGCAGATCGACGTCGAGCGCAATCCGATCTTCTACGACACGAACCTGGCGCCGGACACGTACCTGACCTGGCTGTACCGCAACGCGGTCGACTTCGTCGCGGTGGCGAAGCAGGAACGGCTGGACAAGTACGGCCAGGCGGAGGCGAAGCTGGTCGGGTCGGGCCTGCCGTACCTGAAGCGGGTCTGGTCGACCGAGGACTGGACCCTGTACGCGGTGGTGGGGGCGCAGCAGCTGGTGTCCGGCGCGGGCGTGCTGGTCGACTCGGGGGCGTCCGGCGTCACGTTCGACACGACGGTGAGCGGTCGGCTGACGGTCCGGGTGCGGTGGAGCCGCTGGCTGACGTTGAGCGGCCCGGGTGGCTGCCTGACGCGCGCCCCGGACGGCTGGGTGACGGTCGAGGTCAGCAGGCCCGGCCGGTACCGGATTTCCAGTGGGTGGCACCTGCGGCAGCCGCACCACTGCTGAAGCATACTTTCGGCGTAGCGTCGTGACATGAAGTTTCGCGACGCCGTCGGTGGGGAGGGCCGGATGACGCACGCACCGGGTGAGGGCCGCGCGACCCCGCCGGGACTCGCCGACCGGTTGGCGGCGATCGTGGGCGCGGACCACGTCCGCACCGCGCCGGGCGAGCTGGAGGTGTACGCGCGGGACGCCACCCCACTGTTCCACCAGCGCCCCGACGTCGTCGTACTGCCCGGCAGCACCGACGAGGTGGCCGCCGTGCTGCGCCTGGCCACCGAGCTGGGCGTGCCGGTCGTGCCGCGGGGCGCCGGCTCCAACCTGTGCGCCGCCACCGTCCCGCTGCGCGGCGGCATCGTGCTGGTACTCACCCGGCTCACCGAGATCCTGGAGGTCTCGGCGCCCGAACTGCTCGCCCGGGTCCAGCCCGGGGTGTCCACCCAGCAGCTCGCCGCCGCCGCGGCCGAGCTGGGGCTGCTGTACGTGCCGGACCCGGGCTCCCGGGTGGTGTCCACCGTCGGCGGCAACGTGGCGACCTGCGCCGGTGGGCTCCGCGGGCTCAAGTACGGGGTGACCCGCAACTACGTGCTGGGGCTGGAGGTCGTGCTGCCCACCGGCGAGGTGATCCGCACCGGCGGCCGGCTCTGGAAGGACGTCGCCGGCTACGACCTGACCCGGCTGATGACCGGCTCGGAGGGCACCCTCGGGGTGATCACCGAGGTCACCGTGGCGTTGTTGCCGGCGCCGGCCGTCACCCGCACCGGCGTCGCGTACTTCGCCGACCTGGCCGCCGCCGGCCGTGCCGTGGACGCGGTGATCGGGTCCGGCGTCACCCCCGCCACCTGCGAGTTCCTGGACCGCACCTGTGTCGTGGCGGTCGAGGAGTACGCCCATCTCGGCCTGGACACCGAGGCCGGCGCGTTGCTGCTGTTCGGCGACGACGGCGATGCCGCCGTGGTGGACAGCAGCCTGGCCCGCATCGCCGACATCTGCGCCGGACAGGGCGCGAGCGGCGTGACCCTCGCCGCAGACGTCGCGCAGAGCGAGGAACTCCTCGCCGCGCGCCGGTGCTCGCTGCCGGCGCTGTCCCGGCTCGGCTCGCTGACCATCCTGGAGGACGCGACCGTCCCGCGGCCGAGGATGGCCGAGATGGTCGACCGGATCGCCGCGATCGCCGACTCGTACCGGCTCACCGTCGGCACGTTCGGCCACGCCGGTGACGGCAACCTGCATCCGACCTGCGTACTGGACGCCGCCGACACCGACGCGATCGCCCGGGCCCACGAAGCCTTCGGCGACATCTTCGGCGCCGCGATCGACCTGGGCGGCACCATCACCGGGGAGCACGGCGTCGGCGCCGCGAAGCTGCCGTACCTGGCGCGGCGGCTCGGCGACGACCAGGTCGCTCTGCTGCGGCGGATCAAGACGGCCTTCGACCCGGCCGGCATCCTCAATCCCGGCAAGCTGGGGTCGTGACGCGATGAGCGACACGGATCCCACCACCCCGGCCGGCGCGGCAACGCCCGCCGCGGCCGAACCCGCCGAGCCCGCTCACGCGGGCGGTGCCGCCGGGCCCGCTCACGCGGGCGCGGAGAACCTGTTCGACCCGGCCCTGCTGAGCCGGTGCATGTCCTGCGGCTTCTGCCTGCCGTCCTGCCCGACGTACCGGATGACCGGCGAGGAGCAGTCGTCGCCGCGCGGCCGGATCACGCTGATGCGCGCGGTCCAGGACGGCCGGCTGGACGTGACCGACCCGACGGTCCTGGCCCAGTCGCAGTTCTGCCTGGGCTGTCGCGCCTGCGAGCCGGTGTGCCCGGCCGGTGTGCAGTACGGCGACCTGCTGGAGGAATGGCGGGACCAGACCTGGCAGGGTCGCGACCGACCGCTGCTGGCCAGACTGCTGATGCTGCTGGTCGGCCGGCTCGGCATGGTCGGCATCGGCCTGGCCGGCGTGCTGCGTCGCGCGGCGCGTACCCGGCGCGGCACCGACGACGCGCCGCATCTGATGCTCGGCTGCGTCGAACGGGTGCTGTACCCGGCGGTGTCCCGGGCCGCCCGGCGGCTCGCGCC
>JBAUUM010000366.1:0-2390 GCA_049582705.1 Actinocatenispora sp. | reverse complement strand
GGCGCAGCCCGACCCGCCCGGCCCGGGCCGCCCAGCTGGCCGCGCTGCGTGACCTGCCGGCCGACGAGGTGGACCGCGGGCGCGCGCTGCACGCCCAGCTGCGCCCGGTCCGCTACGCCGCGCTGCTGGTGGAGCTGGTCGTGGCGGCGCTGCTCGGTCTCACCCCGCTGGCCGCCCACATCGTCGCCGCGGTCGGTCGGGCCACCGGCGGACACCGCCTGCTCACCGCGGTGCTCGGCGGCCTCGTGGTCGGCGCGATCGGAACGCTGGTGGGCCTTCCGTTCACGGCCCGCCGCCGCACCCTGCTCCGCCGGTACGGACTGCTCACCCAGGGCTTCGCCGGCTGGCTGGCCGACCTCGGCCGCGGCGCCGCGCTGGCGGTGCTGTTCGGCGGCGCCGTACTGGCCGGCTTCTTCGCCCTCACCGGCGCGCTGCCGCACCTCTGGTGGCTGCCGGTCGCGGTGGGCGGCGCGGCGCTGACCGTCCTGCTGTCCCTGGTCTTCCCGGTACTGGTGGAGCCGCTGTTCAACAGGTTCACACCGATGCCCGACTCGCCGCTGCGCGCCGACCTGCTGGCCCTCGCCGCGGCGGACCAGGTGCCGGTACGCACCGTGCTGGTCGCCGACGCCTCGAAGCGCGGCCGCGCCGTCAACGCCTACGTGTCCGGCTTCGGCCCCACCCGTCGCGTCGTCGTGTTCGACACGCTGCTGTCGGCGGCGCCGGAGCCCGAGGTCCGGTTGGTCGTCGCGCACGAGCTGGGGCACGCCCGCTACCGGGACGTGGTGCTGGGCACCGCGCTCGGCGCGGCGGGTGCCGCCGCCGGCGCCTGCCTGCTGTACCTGCTCGGCGCCTGGCACGGCCTGCTCGGGCTGGCCGGTGTGGCCGGCTTCGGCGACCCGCGGTCGATCGGGCTGCTGCTCCTGGTGATGACGGTGGCGCAGCTGGTCGCCGGGCCGGCCGGCAACCTGGTGTCCCGGCGCATCGAGGCCCGCGCCGACGCACACGCGCTGGCCAGCACCGGCGAGGCTGACACGTTCGTGGCGATGCAGCGGCGACTGGCGCTGCGCAACCTGGCCGATGTGGACCCGCACCGGGTCGAGCACCTGCTGTTCGACTCGCATCCGAGCACCGTGGAGCGCATCGCGGCGGCCCGCGGTGGGGTGGCCGGCGCCGGCGCGTCCGGTCCGTAGGATCGCTGGGATGGGTCGCACGCTTCTGGTCACCAACGACTTCCCGCCCCGCACGGGCGGCATCCAGAACTTCGTGCACGCCCTGGCCGTACGCCAGCCGGCCGACTCGCTGGTCGTGTACGCGTCGTCGTGGCGGGGCGCGGCCGAGTTCGACGCGGCGCAGCCGTTCGAGGTGGTACGCGCGGACACCAGCGTGCTGCTGCCCACGCCGAAGGCACGCCGCGAGGCGACGGAGCTGGCCCGTTCCCGGGACTGTGACACCGCCTGGTTCGGCGCGATGGCACCACTGGGGCTGCTCGCGCCGGCCCTGCGCCGGGTCGGGGTCGAGCGACTGCTGGCCCAGACGCACGGCCACGAGGCCGGCTGGGCGGCCCTGCCCGGCAGCCGCGGCCTGCTGCGCCGCATCGGGCGCAGCGTGGACGTCGTCACCTACCTGGGCGAATACTTCCGCGTCCGGCTGGACGCCGCGATCCGCGGCCGGCGTGACCGGCCCGGCGGGGCGCGGCTGGAACGGCTCGCCCCCGGTGTGGACACCGACATGTTCCATCCGGGACTGGTCACCGCCGAGGGCGCGGAGATCCGCCGACGGCTCGGCCTGGCGGACCGGCCCGTGGTGGTCTGCGTGTCCCGGCTGGTGCCCCGCAAGGGGCAGGACACCCTGATCCGGTCGCTGCCCGAGCTGCGTCGCCGGGTCCCGGACGCGGCCCTGCTGATCGTCTCCGGCGGCCCGTACCGGCAGACCCTGCAACGGCTCGCGCGTGACACCGGCGTCGCCGGGCACGTCGTGTTCACCGGGTCCGTGCCGTACGCCGCGCTGCCGCACTACTACGCGGCGGGCGACGTGTTCGCCATGCCGTGCCGCACCCGGCGCGGTGGTCTCGAGGCGGAGGGCCTGGGCATCGTCTACCTGGAGGCGTCCGCCACGGGGCTGCCGGTGGTGGCCGGCGACTCGGGCGGCGCCCCCGACGCGGTACGCGACGGCGAGACCGGTTTCGTGGTACCGGGCCGGGACGCGGCCGCCCTGGCGGACCGGCTGGCGACCCTGCTGACCGATCCCGCTCTCGCCACCCGGATGGGCAACGCCGGCCGGGCGTGGGTGGAGAGCGACTGGCAGTGGGACGCCATCGCGGACCGGATGTCCGCGCTGTTGCGCGGCGCCTGAGCCGGCGGCACCCCGGGCCCGCGCCGACGGCGCAGCGG
>JBAUUM010000365.1:0-4114 GCA_049582705.1 Actinocatenispora sp. | reverse complement strand
GTCCGTGTCCGGTCGGGTCGCGGTCATGCGCCGGCCCCGGTGCGGTGGCCGTCGGGCAGCCGGGCCAGGACGAAGTGGCCCGGCAGGTGCACCGCGAAGGCCTCCTGGATCTCGGCGACCACGCCGGCGCCGGGCACCGGCAGGTCACCCTCGCGGGCCATCCGGATCGTCGAGGTACGCCGGTCCAGCAGCGTCGCCGCCGCGGTGAAGTCGCCGACCAGCGCGCTGCCCGCCGGCACCATGCGGGTGCGGCTGATCCGTACCCCGGCCGCGGTGAGCCGGTCCAGCAGGGCGCCGTCGGAGAGCAGCGGCCACCAGTCGTCCGGGTGCATCACGATGCCGTCCGCGGAGCCGCCGTACCACTCGCACAGCGCGGCGGTGCGCAGCAGCGTCTCGGCCACGGTGGCCGCGGGAGCGTCGGCGGTACGGATGCCGGGCGTACGCAGCAGGCCGAGGATGCCCTCGCTGCCGTCGCCGTTGAGCAGCACGTCGTTCTCCGCGGTGCCGAGGCGTACCAGCAGCCGGAAGTCGACGAAGGCGGCCAGCGCGGCGGGGTCGGCGAGCACCTCGGGCGGTACCGACACGGCGGCGTGGATCGTCTGCACCTGGGCGGTGGTGATGCCGACCTGGAAGTCCCACTCCGGCGCGGCGGTGCCGTCGGCGACGTCCGCGGCGCGCTCCCGGAACACGGTCGCCGCGTCGCCGTCGAGTACCGCCTTGCGCAGCAGGTGCCGCACCGTGTACCGGGGGCGGCGCTGGGCCGGCGGGAACAGGTCGCTGATCGACGCGCGCAGCGTCACCGACGCCTTCTCACCCATCCGCGCGTGCGCGAGCGCGAACTCCTCCCCGGGGCCGCGGCGGGCCAGTTCCGGGTCGTCCAGCAGCATGGTCACTTCGGACATGTCGTGCCTCCGTTCGCCTGGTCAGGTCGCGAGTGCCCGGCCGCCGTCCACGACCTGGACCGTGCCGGTGAGGAACCCGGCGCGGTCGCTGGCCAGGAAGGCGGCGACGGCGGCGATCTCCTCGGGGGTCGCCACCCGCCCCAGCGGGATGCCGGCGTCCTCGGCGATCGCGCGCAGCTGGCCGTCGACGTCACCGGGTTGCAGCCCGTCGAGTACCGGTGCGGTCGCCGTGTAGCCGGGTGCCAGCACGTTGACGGTGATGCCGGCCGGACCGAGCTCGTGCACCAGGGTCTTGGCGTACCCGACGAGTCCCGGTCTGACCACGTTGGACAGTGCGTACGCGGGGATGATCTGGCGGATCGTCTCGCTGGTGACCAGCACGACCCGGCCCCAGCCGGCGCGCCGCAGGTGCGGCAGGGCGGCCTGGACCATGCCGATGTGCGCCAGCATGCTCAGCTCCAGCGCCGCGCGGTACCCGTCCAGGTCGAAGTCCTGGGTACGCCCGGCGGGCGGGCCGCCCGCGTTGGTCACCACCACGTGCAGCGCGCCGTGCCGTTCGGCGGTCTCGTCCACCCAGGCGCGTACCGCGTCGGTGTCGCGTACGTCCAGGGTGCGGGTGTCGACCTTGCCCTCGACGCTGAGTTCGTCGCGCGCCGCGCGCAGCCGGTCGGCGTCCCGGCCGCAGATCGACACGGTGGCGCCCTCGCGCAGCAGTTCGCGGGCGACGGCCATGCCGATGCCCGCCGATCCGCCGGCCACCAGCGCGACCCGACCGGTCAGTCCGAGTTCCACGTCAGGGCCTCCTCGAGTAGCCGTACCGACCCAGCAGGGGGAGGGCGAGCGCCGTGGTGGCGATCCGGTGGGGCCGGGAGAGCCGGTTGTGCCAGCGGCGGTCCTCGGTGAGCACCGTGGTGCCGCGCTCGAACCGGTTCGGGTTGCCGGTGACGGTGTGGTTGCCGTCGAGCTGGACGCTGCCGTCCTCGGCGACCGGGTTGTCCGCGTCGGACAGGCCGACGAGCCGCAGCGCCCGACCGATGCTCCGGCGCGGGTCGCGGGTCAGGTCCTCGTAGCGGATCCGCAGCGTGCGGGACGGCTCGGAACGGGCCACGGCCTCGGCGGCCAGGTTGAAGCCCAGCCAGTACCAGGTGCTGTTGAGTACGCCGCGGCGGCCGGTGTAGTCCTTGGGGCTCAGCCAGGACTGCGCCACGCCGCGCGGGTCGCGGACGAGCTGCAGGTACGCGGGTTCGACGTCGTCGAGGTGGCGCAGCAGCGCGGAGTCCGCCGGGTACTTCGAGCTGTCCACGATGACCCGGGCGCCGGTCTGCGTGGCGATGGCCCGGTAGACGGCGGCGAGGGTGTCCGGCCATCCGTTGGCGACGGGGCGGCGCAGGGTGCGGCGGGTGTGCCGGGTGCGGTAGGCGGCCTGGGCCCGGACCACGTCGGTGGCGTGTTCGACGAGTGTCCGCCCGGACGGCCGGCACTGCTCCAGCACCTTGGACCACAGTGGACAGTCGAGGAGCGGGCTGCCGCAGCCGCAGTCGCGGTTGCTGCCGGTGCCGAGGACGCCGTTGCGCCACAGGTAGCGCAGCTCGCCGGCGTGGAAGACGCCGGGGACCTCGCCGAGGACGTTGCCGAGCACGGTACTTCCGCTCCGACACCAGCCGGTCACGGACAGTACAACTACCGTCATCGACCCTCCCGACGTACCGCAGGCATAGTGCTGCCGTCCGGCAGACCCCGTGCCCCGTCGGGTCGAAAACCGTAGTATGACGCCATTTTTGCGACCTTGGTCGTAAAAAAGCTCCATGCCCCTGCAGGCAGGAGACTATCGCGCCGAGGGCGGCCGCGCCATATGTACGAAGTGGAACTCGGAGACCGTCGCGCGCTCACGATCGCACCGCTGCGTCTCTGCGCAGTCATGAGACTGCGTTCCGTGTGTGACGCGCCGTCTGTGCGCCCCACCCGCGCCGAGGTGACGGACCCTGACGGGCGGTGGCTCTGGCCGGCGCGGACCAGTCCGGCCGGCGGACCAGCTCCAGTACGGCGCAGGACCAGGAGAAGCCCACCCCGATGCCCACCAGCATGATCCGGTCGCCCGGCCCGAGCTGACCGGACTCGACCAGATGGCAGAACCCGATCATCTGGTCGGCCGCGCCGACGTGACCGGTGGACCGACCGAAGTCCCAGGTGGTCGCCGCGAGATCCAGGCCGAGCGGGGTCAGGTACGCCCGCCACATCCCGGTACGACCGACGTTCGGCAGGACGACCCGGGCGAGTTCGTCGCGCCGCATGCCCACCTCGGCCAGCGCGCCGTCGACGGCGTCCACGAAGCCGCGCCTGATCCGCTCGCCGACCGCACCCGGCAGTTGGCCCGCGCCGAACGCCGCACGTCGGCCCCGCACGTCCACCGGGAAGCCGGCATGCCCGCTGACCGGACCGAACGGCTCGTCGCCGCGACCCGCGCCGACCACCCCGGTGTCCACCACCGTGGTCACCGACAACACCCGGGCGACGCCGTCGTCCCGGCGCAGCAGCAACGCGCCGGCACCGTCCCCGAAGACCATGCCGTCGCCGGCCCACCGGTCGAACCCCGGCTCCGCGAACCGGTCCGCCGAGGTGACCAGCACCGCCGACCGGGGCCGGTCCACCGCCAGGAAACAGGCCGCCAACTCCAGTACGCCGACGCCGTTGGACATCTGCTGCATGTCCAGCGCCGGGGCGTACCGGCAGCCGGGTAGCACCTCGTTGTGGATGTGCGCGGCCGCCGGCCAGAAGTCGACGCCCTGGTACCAGCTGGAGGCGTGCAGCAGCAGCGCCACGTCGTCCGGCGCGTGGCCGGAGCGGGCCAGCGCCCGGCCCGCCGCGCGTACCGCCATGTCCGGCGGCGCCAGGTCGTCGGACACCGTCACCGACAGGTAGCCGTACTCCGCGTGCGCCGCCGCCGCGTACCGTCCCTGCGCCACCGCCCGCGTGACGTCCACCGCCGGCGGCAGGTACGTGCCGGCGCCCGCGACGAACAGGTTCTCGCACAGCATCCCGTGATCCGTTCCTCTGTCCGTACGTCCGGCGCGCCCGACACTATCGCGCGACGGTCAGGTGCCCCCGGCGTGACCTTTCCGCCGTAGATTCGCCGCCATGAGCCTCCGCCGCGCCGGCCGCCGTACCGCCGTGCCGGTGGCCGCGCTGCTCGCCGCAGTGGCCCTGGCGTCCGC
>JBAUUM010000364.1:0-4696 GCA_049582705.1 Actinocatenispora sp. | reverse complement strand
GCCGTATCCGGGCGTCCCGGGCGCCGGATCCGGCCGTTTCGGCGACCGCGTCGGCTCCGTGGTCCGCGCCCGGAGACGCGGACGACGCCGGCCGGGAGCGGGCCCGGCGCGCCGCTCACGCCGCGTGGGACGAGCTGATGGACACGGTCGTGGACTACCAGCTCGACACGCTCGACGTGGAGACACCACGGACCACGGTGGAACGCCTGGTCCGGCGCGGCCGGCTGGGTACCGACGTGGCCGGGTCGCTGCGTCTGCTGGGCATGGCGGAGGAACAGGCACGGTACGCGCGGACACCGCACGATCCGTCCGGGCTGCGGGCCGCGTCCCGGCAGGTGCGCGACGCGCTGTCCCTGCTCGTACCGCGGGGCCGGCGTCTGGTGGCCCTCGTGGCACCCCGGTCGGTACTGCGCGGCTGGCGCGCCGGCACCGTCAACGCGGTGACCGGCACGGTGGCCACGCTGGGCACCTGGCGGCACCGGGTGCTGCGGGCGGTCACGCCACGTCGGCTCTTCGCGGCCCGTTCGAACCGCCCCTGACCGGACCGACACGACACGGTGAAGGGCGGGACCTGCCGAGGCAGGTCCCGCCCTTCACCGGTTCATGCGTTCAGCGCTTCACACGCCCAGCGGTGCACGCGCTCAACGGTGCACGCGCCCGGCGGCTGATGCGCAGGACAGCTGATGCGCTCAGCGGTCGCCCTCAGGTCGGTGCCGCCAGCGCTCGTCCAGCCGGTCGACGAACGAGCCCTGCCCCCTCGGCCGACTCCGCCGCGGACGTCGGGTGCGGCTCTGGCTCGATCCGCCCACGACACGCAGCTGCGGACTCTTGTTGCCCTTGCGTCGGGACTGCAGCGCCAGGGCGGGGCCACCCAGCATGATCACGAAACCGATCACGCCCAACAGCGTGCTGTGCTGCATCGCCCCGGCGACCAGCACCCCCAGGCCCACGACCAGAATCCCCGCGGCAAGCAGCAACCTTCGACGGGCGTGATGCCGCGGGTCGTTCGCGCGCACCGCCGAAGCAAACTTGGGATCGTCAGCCAGCGACCGTTCGATCTCATCGAACAGACGCTGCTCGTGCTCGGAGAGCGGCACGGCACTCCTCCCGGTCGACACGGCCGGCAACGCCGGCAGACCGCGCAGCCAACCGGCTGCCTACTGGCCAGTCTACGAGTGGGTCGACTTTCCCGAAAGCCGGAGCTGACCCGTCGGGTGAGGACGTTCGTCCCCACCCCACCATGATCTCACTGTCGACGAGGGTGTGGCCAGTCTCCGGACGGCGCTGGTGGATCATCCGTTCAGCCGGGAGTGATCGCCCGCGGAGCCGTCCCCGGGCCGCGCCGAACGCCGGTCGGTGGGATCCCGGCGCAACAAACTCGCTGGTTGTACCGCCGCGGCACCGAATCGGGCGGTTGCCGCATCCACCGCCTGTTCCGCCTCCCGCCAGCCGTGTTCGCGTTCCCCGAGTACCAACTGCCGGGGTGCGCCGCCGTCGGTGACCAGCCCTTCGAGTCGCAGGCCGATCAGGCGGATTCTCTCGTCGGAGGCCAACGCGGTGAAAAGCGCCCAGCCCGTCTCGAACATCTCGCGGGCCACGTCGGTCGTTCCGGGCAGCGTCCGGGAGCGGTTGATGGTGCGGAAGTCGGCGTACCGGACCTTGATCGTGATCGTGCGGCCCACCACGCCGGCCCGCCGGGCCCGGGACGCGCACCGGCCCGCCAGCGACAGCAGCGCGCGCCGGATCGTGTCCGGGTCCGCGACGTCGGTGTCGAAGGTGGTCTCCGCGCCGACCGACTTCTCCGCCACCCGCGGCGTGACCTGCCGGGGGTCGAGGCCCTGGGAGAGGTCGTAGATGTGCTGGCCCGCCGCCTCGCCCAGGGTGGCGCGCAACGTCGCCGGGCGGCTGTGCGCGATGTCGGCGACGGTGGTCAGGCCGAGGCGGTGCAACTGCGCGGCGGTCCGTTCACCGACCCCCCACAGCGCGGAGACCGGCAGCCGGTGCAGGTATTCCAGCACCCGACCGGCCGGGACGACGAGCAGCCCGTCCGGCTTGGCCCGGGACGAGGCGAGTTTGGCGACGAACTTCGTCGGCGCCACCCCCACCGAACAGGTCAACCGGAGTTCGTCGACCACCCGGGCCCGGATCAGCCGCCCGATCGCGGCGGGCGGGCCGAGCCGTCGACCGGCCCCCGCGACGTCCAGGAAGGCCTCGTCCAGCGACAACGGCTCCACCAGCGGAGTGATCTGCCGGAAGATGTCCATCACCGCGCGGGACGCCGCCGTGTACTGCTCGAAGTTGGGTGGCAGGTAGACGGCCCCGGGGCAGAGCCGGCGGGCTCGCGAGGTCGGCATGGCACTGTGCACGCCGAACCGGCGCGCCTCGTAGCTCGCCGAGCTGACCACGCCACGGGGGCCGATGCCGCCGACGATCACCGGGCGGCCGCGCAGGTCGGGGCGGTCCCGCACCTCCACCGCGGCGAAGAAGGCGTCCATGTCCACATGCAGGATGGGGCACCCGGTGTCGTCGGCGTCCGGTCCGAAGCCGTCGGCGCCACCCGGCCCCTCGCCCGACTGCAACTGCTGGCGTCCCACGCACTCCCCCGCTCACCGGTCCCTGCCGCGAGGCTAGCCGGCCGGTCCGACAGGTACCGGTCTACCGCGTCAGCTCGCCCGGCCGCAGGACGAGCAGCGGCACCGCGACCTCCGCCTCGGTGAGCGCGCCGTGGTAGCCGCGGAAGCCCGACTCGTACGGCTCGGCCCCCGTACGGACCAGCACGTGCCGGCCCGTGGCAACGGCGACCACGTCGCCGATGCGGGCCGCGGCGGCCGCGGTCACCGGCCCGTACCAGCCGGTCGCCACCGCCTCGTCCCGGGACAGTACGAGCGCCCGGTCGCCGAGGGTCTCCTGCCAGGCGGCCAGTATGTCCGCGGTGGCGCCGGGCTCGACGTGCACGTACCGGACGCGGGGTTCGCCGGTGACGACCCGGGTGCCGGCGAGCAGTCCGGGCAGACCGTCGATGTCGATCCGGTCGGTGTCGCGCACCGCGACCGCGCCGTGGTCGGCGGTCACCAGCAGTGCCGCGTCGGCGGGCAGTCCCGCGGCGATCCCGGTGATCAGCTCGTCGGCGACGGCCGCCTCGGTGAGCCATTCCGGCGAGTCGGGTCCGTCCAGGTGCGCCACCCGGTCCACGTCCGGGTGGTAGGCGTAGACCAGACTCCGGCCCGGTTCCCGCAGCGCGGCCAGCACGGCCGCGACCGTCTCCGGCACGTCCTGGGCACCCCGGTAGCCCGCACCGCGGTAGGCGGCCACGGTCAGCCCCGACTCGGCGAACTTCGGCGAGCCGGTGGCGACGGCCGCGACACCGGCGGCGGTGGCCCGGTCGAACTGCGTGTCCAGGGGCTGCCATCGGCGCGGGTCGACGTCCGCGTCCCAGGTGATGTGGGTGATGGTGCGGTCCGTGCCGGGGACGAGCACCGTGAAGCCGACGACGCCGTGCTGCCCGGGCGGCGCTCCGGTGCCGACCGTGACGAGGCTGGTCGGTGTGGTCGACGGGAAGGCGCTGGTCAGCGACGACAGCACGCCGGCCCGACCGGCGAGGGCCGCGGCAAGGCCCGGCGCGACCGGTGCGGCGGTGCGCAGCTGGTGGTATCCGAGACCGTCGACGAGCAGCACCACCGCGCTGCGCACGCCGGCCAGCGTGCCGTCGGCGAGGCCCAGCGGGTCATCGCCCGGTACGCCCAGCGCGGCCAGGGTGGAGGGCAGCAGGTCGGCGAGGCTGCCGGAACCGTACCGGGGGGCCAGCAGCCCACCCGGCCGCGTCGCGTCGACCGTCGCGCTCATGTCGCGAGCGGCTGTCGGGCCAGCAGGTGCAGCTGGGTGGCGATGTCCCGGTACGGCGGGCGGGCCGCCGCGGCCAGTTCGAACTCGACCAGCGCCTCCGTCGAACCCGCCTCGACCTCCAGCACGGCGCCCGGCACCAGGTCGGCGACGACACGGACCCCGTGCACCTGCTCCACCACCAGCCCGGCCCCGGCGAGCAGCTCGCTCGCGGTACCGGCGTCGAAGCGGCGGCGCAGGGTGTCGGGCGAGGTGACCCCGTCGGCCTCGGTGAGCAGCGCACCGGCCGCCGCGAGGTGGCCGCCGAAGGCGCGGGACAGCACGGCGGCGGCACGGTTGGCGACCAGTACGCTGGCCGCGCCCCCCGGCCGCAGCGTGCCCGCCAGCGCCGACACCACCGGGCGAGGCTCGTCGACGACCTCCAGCAGGCTGTGGCACAGCACCAGGT
Source organism: Actinocatenispora sp. (assembly GCA_049582705.1). Lineage (GTDB taxonomy): Bacteria > Actinomycetota > Actinomycetes > Mycobacteriales > Micromonosporaceae > Actinocatenispora. The sequence goes on along the minus strand of JBAUUM010000364.1, from coordinate 408 downwards.
CCGCACGGCCGGGCGGTACCAGCCGGGGCAGGTCGTCGGCGTCGCCCTGCTGGGCGCTGACCAGGTCCGCCACCCCGGCGTCCGCAGCCCGACGCATCAGGGCCGCGAGCGCGTCCGGACTGGCGTCGATCACCGTCACCCGATGCCCCGACTCGGCCAACGGCACCGCGAAACCACCGGTGCCGCCGCCCACGTCGACGACGTCGAGCCGTTCGCCACCTCGACGGTCCAGCTCGCCCCGCAGTACCTGCCACACGACGGCGGTACGCGGCGCGATCTGCGCCCGACTGCGATCCACGGCCACCCGTCTCCTTCGGTCGACTGGAGCCCCGAGCCTAACCAACGGCGGGCCGGCCGGGCACCGGGCGGGCGACGACGGCGCCGGGCCCGGGCGTCACGCGACCGCGG
>JBAUUM010000363.1:0-2632 GCA_049582705.1 Actinocatenispora sp. | reverse complement strand
CGCCAGCCCCGGCCCCGTGCCGACACGGCCCACCGGACACCGTGCGAGGGCCGGGGTGCGGGGGCACCGGCCGCGCCCCACGCGCGGAGGTCATCGTAGGTACTCTCCGCGGGGCGCGGGCATCCGGAGCATGCACGGCGCCGAGTTCGCTGGTGCCGGCCGGTTTGACCGGACCACGATGATGGTGGGGTTCTGTTGTCCCACAGGGAGGAGCGGAAGGTGCCCAACGCCGTCGGCAGCGGACTGTGCCGGGTCACGGTCGTCGCACCCCGGACCCGTATCGATCTGGCACTGCCCGAGGATGTTCCGCTGGCGGACCTGCAGCCGACGCTCCTCCGGTACGCCGGGGAGGACATGGCCGACGAGGGCACCGCCCGGGGTGGCTGGGTGCTGGCCAAGCTGGGTGGCGCGCTGCTCGACAGCACCCGCACGGTCGGCCAGTTGGGCATCCGGGACGGCGAGCAGCTGTACTTCACGCCGCGCAGCACCTCCGCACCGGACGCGGTGTTCGACGACGTCGTCGACGCGATCGCCACCGCCACCCAGGACCGGGGCGGCCAGTGGGCCGGGACGACCACCCGGGCGTTCGGTGTCGGCGCGGCGGTCGTCGCGCTGGTCCTCGGCATGCTGCTGACGGTGCTGTCCGGGCCGCCGCACCTGCCCGGCGCGATCGTCGGTCTCGGCGTCGGCCTGGGCCTGGTGATCGCCGCGGCGATCTGTTCGCGTGCGCTGTCGCAGAGCCAGACCGGCCTGGTCCTGGCGCTGCTCGGCATCGGGTACGGCGCGACGGGCGGCCTGCTGCTGGTCGCCGGCGACCACGGCGCAAACGACCTGCGGGCGCCCGACATGCTGATCGCCGGTGCGGTCGTGCTGCTGTACTCGGCCCTCGCCTCGGCCGCGGTCGGCGACTTCGCGCACGTCCTGCTGGCCGCCGCGATCTGCGGTGCCGCGATGGTGCTCGGCGGGTTGCTCTGCCTGCTGTTCGGGATGAGCGCCGCCGGTGCCGGCGGCATCGTCGGCAGCCTCGCGCTCGCCGCGACGCCGGCGCTGCCGACCCTGGCGTTCCGGCTGGGCCGGCTGCCCATGCCGACCATCCCGGCCGGACCGGACGAGCTGCGCACCGACAGCGAGACCGTCGACGGCAGGCGGGTCCTGGCCCAGAGCGACGCGGCGGACCGGCACCTCACCGGCCTGCTCGGCGCCACCGCCGTGGTCGGGCTCGGCGCCGAGTTGTGCCTGGCACTGGGCGGTGACGGCTGGCCGCGGCTGATCCTGCTGATGGTGCTGGCCGTCGTACTCGTCACCCGGTCGCGGTCCTTCTCGACCCGCTGGCAGCGTCTGCCGCTGATGATCGCCGGCATGGTCGGGGTGGGGCTGGCCGCCGTCGCGGCCTTCACCGCCGTCGGTCCGTTGCCGCGGCTGCTGGTGATACTGCCCGCGCTGATCGCGCTGGCCGTCGTCTGCCTGGTCGCGGGACTCGCCCTGGGCGACCGGCGGGTCATGCCGGTGTGGACGCGGCTCGTCGATGTCGTCGAGGTCCTGCTGATCGTCGCGATCATCCCGCTCGCGCTGTGGGTCTGCGGCGCGTACGCGTTCATCCGGGCGGTCAAGGGCTGACCCACGGGACGGGTGTCCCCGCTCCGCCGGCCGCGGTCGGAGCGGGACGCACGCGGACGGCTGTCAGCGTTGCGGGGCGCCGAACTGCTGGCTCTCGATCTCGGTCGGGTTCAGCCACAGGTAACGGTCCGCCTGACCGCCCAGTACCGCGAGCATGTCGTCCCGCAGCACCTGCAGCAGCGCTTCGCTCTCCGGGTCGAGCCTGAGCACGGAGGCCGCGACGTGCGCCTCACTGGTCGCCAACCGTTGTAGCAGCACCATGTTCGATGCCTGCACCGACGCGAACCCGTACGAGGTGAACTGCCGCAGCACGGTCAGCTGGGTCTGCCACGGCCCCAGCGCGGGAGGCTGGGTCGCGCCGTGCGGGCCCACGTCGTACAGCAGCAACGCCGGTGACGTGGCGGTGGCGCCGACGGTGACCGGTCGTTCGCCGGGCATCACCGCGACCCGGTCGTCGCGGCCGGTGGCCCAGCGGCCGAACCCCTGCCACTCGGTGGGTCGGGGCGTGAAGACCACGACCCGGGCTCCGGTCGCGAGAGCCCGGAAGACCAGCAGGCGGGCCGCCCACAGGCCGCCGATCAGCGAGAGCCGGGTCGGCTCGTCGCGGAACATCCGCACCATGACCGGCGCCTTGTTGCTGTCCCGGCCCAGTACCAGGCCGCTGACCACGCCCGGCACCTCGATCTGCCGTACGGCGGCCGGGGACACCCCGTGGGCGCCGATCCGGAGGCGACGCAGCGAACGGATCCGGCGTAGCGGCCGGTCCGGTACGGCCGGCTGGTTGCTGTCGCGGATCCGACCGGGACCTGCGGCGGGCTGACCGCCGCTGACCAGTCCGGGCATGCCGGCACCGGAGACGGGTGCCCCGGAGACCGGCCGGTCCGTGGGGTCCGGGACCGGCGCGCCGGGTACCGGCACCCCGGACAGCGGAACCAGGGTGGCCGACGGGACCGCACCGAGGGGACCGGCGGATGGCCGAGGTGCCTCGACCTCGCGGGCCCGGTCCGTGCCGGCG
>JBAUUM010000362.1:0-1631 GCA_049582705.1 Actinocatenispora sp. | reverse complement strand
GCCACCGACCGGGTCGGCACCGACCCCACCGCCCGTGCGGTGCGCTCCGGTGCCCGTGGCCTGGCACTGCGGCTCGCCGACGCGCTCGCCGCGGCGCTGCTGATCGAGCAGGCCGTGCACCAGCTCGACCGGGGTGACAGCAGGGCCGCCGCGGTCGCCGGGCTGTGGGTCGCCGAACGGATCGGCGGCAGTGACATCGCCGAGGACGCAGACCGGCAGTTCGAGTCGCTGGTCGACGGCGAACCGCTGAGCTGACGCCGACGCCGGGCCCCGCTGCGGGGCCCGGCGGGTCAGCCGTCCTCGGCGAGCAGCAGTGCCAGCCGGTGCGACGGGGAGCGGTCCAGGCTGTACCGGGCGCGGTCGTAGCGGCGGGTGGTCCGCGAGTCGGCGTGGCCGAGCAGGTCCTGCACGTCGCGCAGCGACGCCCCGGCGTCCAGCGACAGCGTTGCGCAGGCGTGCCGAAGATCGTGCGGGTGCAGCGAATCCGCCAGGTGCGGCAGCGCGTCGGCGGCCAGGGTGCGCAGCAGCCGCCAGATCGCCTGCCGGTCCAGCGCCCGTCCGGTCGCGGTCACCACCAACGGCCCGTCCGTACGACCCGCGAGGTAGCGGTCCAGCACGTCGGCGGCGCGCGGCGGTACCACCATCCGCTGCCGCCGGCCGCCCTTGCGGGTCACCGTCAGCACCCGGTGCCCGCGCTCGTAGGTCAGGTCCGTGACGCCCGCGCCGCACAGCTCGGAGACCCGCAGGCCGCAGAACAGCAGGAGTGTGATCACCACCTCGGTGCGCAGCGAGTGCCGGTGCGCCGCCGCCAGCAGGGTGCCGGCCTCGTCCGCAGACAGGCCGGTGGACTGGATGTTCTCGCCGACCTTGGGGCGGCGTACCCGCTGCACCGGGTTGCGGGCGACGATGTCCTCGTCGACGCCGTACGAGTAGTAGCCCGACAGCGCGGCGAGTCGACGCACCACAGTGGACGGCGCCGCGCCCTCGGTGGTCAGGTGCTCGACGTAGGCGTCGAGGTGGACCCGCCGCGCGGCGAGCACGTCGACACCGTTGCGCGCGCACCAGGCACCGTAGTGGGCGAGGTCGCGCGCGTAGGCGTCGCGAGTGCGGCCCCGGTAGGACATCAGGAAGGCGGCCGCCAGCCGGTCCGCGGGTCCGGGTGCTGGCCGAGCGACGGCGATGTCGGTCGCGGCAGCGACGAGATCGGTGCCGGGCGGGTCCGGTTGAGCCACGCGCCCACCGTACCGGCCCACCGGTTGATCGGTTCGCCGTGGACTGGTTCCGTTTCTGCGGATCCGGCGGCCGTGCAGGCCGACTACGTCGCCCGGCGTTCGGTGGCGGGGGACCTGACCGGGATCGACGGCCCGGGAGGCAACGCGAAGGGGCTGGAGGACGCGCGCCGCGCACTGGAGTCGCTGGTGTCGGATTGAGGCGTCAGGGCAGGGTGAGCACCTGGGGACCGTCGGCGGTGACGGCCACCGTGTGTTCGTGGTGTGCCGCGCGACTGCCGTCGATCGTCCGCAGCGCCCAGCCGTCGGGGTCGACGCGGTAGGCGTCCCGGCCACCGGCCATGAACATCGGCTCGATGGCGATGACCAGTCCGGGGCGCAGCCGCAGGCCGCGGCCGGGTC
>JBAUUM010000361.1:0-2777 GCA_049582705.1 Actinocatenispora sp. | reverse complement strand
GTCCACTCCCCCGGGGCCCGGAGTCCGGACGCCGACCGGGCGCGGCGGGTGCGGTCGCCTCCGGCGAGGGAGGCGGGCGCGGACCCGGCCGGCCTACTCGGGGTCGAGGTCGTGCTCGGCCCCCAGCACGTAGGGTCGCATGGCTGTCTCGTCTCCGCGCGGCCAGACGAACGCGGGCAGCTCGCCGGGTCCCAACTGCCGCACGTATGTCCAGAAGATCCGTACCGCCTCGGCCGCCGAGGACGCCTCGATCGGCAGGTCCAGGCTGACCATCCACTCGTGGGTCGGCCCGGCCGGTTCCGCCGCCGCACCGAGGCGGGCCACGAGCTGCCGGTACCGTCCGGATTCCAGCGTCAGCGGCGCCGTCCGGGCACGGTCCACGTCCGATGCGCAGTCGACCTCCGCCGCCGGCACCGGCCGGTCGAGCAACCGGCGGGTGTACTCGACCACCACGCGGTACGGCCCGTCGGCGTCCGGCTCGTCGTCCGGGTCGTCGGCCACCCGGTCCGCCGCGGCCACGGCCACCACCCGGGCAAGGCCGAACACCACGGGGCGCTCGCCGGCGGCGGTCAGGACGACGTCGTCGCCCACCTGCATCCGGTACTGCGGCGGCAGGTGCAGTTCCAGCTGGTCACGCTGGTAGAGACGCTCCGCCTGATAGCGCTGGGCGGCCACCGCGACCATCCACTGCCCCATGACACCTCCGCCCGGTTGCCCGTGCGTTCCATCAGATCACGGGTGGGCCGGTAGTCAGTCGCGGGGCGGTACGCAGCAGCCGTCGAGGTGGTCGTCGACCAGCCCGGCCGCCTGCATCAGGGCGTACGCGGTGGTCGGGCCGACGAACCGGAACCCGCGCCGCTTCAGCTCCTTGGCCATCGCCTTCGACTCCGGGCTGGTCGCCGGTACGGCCGCGTTGTCCTTCGGCCGCGGGCGCCGCTCGGGCGCGAACGACCACAGGAACTCGGCCAGTCCCTCGGACAGGTCGAGGGCCGCGCGGGCGTTGGCCACAGCAGCCTCGATCTTGGCGCGGTTGCGCACGATGCCGGCGTCCGTGAGGAGCCGGGCCTCGTCGTCCGGCCCGAACTGGGCCACCTTCTCGATCACGAACCCGTCGAACGCCTGCCGGAACGCGGGGCGCTTCCGGAGGATCGTCAGCCACGACAGACCGGACTGGAACGCCTCCAGCGACAACCGTTCGAACAGCCCGTCGTCGGTGCGGATCGGCTGCCCCCACTCGGTGTCGTGGTAGTCGACGTACTCCGGCGCCGAACCGGCCCAGGGGCAGCGCCCCACACCGTCCGCTCCGATCAACAGGTCAGCCGACACCGCGCCCCCACTCCCCGTCACAGTTCACCGCCCCCTTGTCTACCCCTGCCCTGTGACACCCGCCCCGGACGGGTCGGCCCCCGCACGCGCCGCCCGCATGTGCCACCCCGCCCGACCGCCCCGCGACTCGCCAGCGCCCGCACCAGTGGACATTTTCCCCTTTTCTACGTTTCGTCCCGGTCTCGCCATCTGTACATTCGGGGCAAATGCATATCTCCGCGCCCTCCGGATATGCATTTTCCCGCTTTGTACGTTATGGCCTCGCCCGACAAACCGTAGAAAACGGGAGGATGCCCGCCGGGGAGCGGGCGCAGGCAGGAGCGGTCGTGGGCACGGCGCCGGGTGGGCAAGAGCGGTCGCGGGCACGGCGTGCGGCGTGCGGCGTGCGGGGACACCGTGTGCCGAGGCGGCGTGTCCGGCGGCGCGGGGTCAGCGGGGCGGGTCAGCGGGGCGGGGCGAAGGCCTGGCCGGTGACCCCGGTGTGGCTGGTACCGCGTGACTCGACGGTCCCGTCGGTCGGACCGTCCGCAGTCCGATCCGGGTTCGTACTGTCAGGCTCCTCCGCGACTGCCTCGGAGGCGGCGGCCCCGGAGGCGGCGGCCCCGGAGGCGGCGTCGGTGCCGGAGGTACCGGCGTCGGCGCTGGGGGTGTCGGTGCCGGAGGCACTGGCGTCGTCGGTCTCGGAGCGGGTGCCGGACGCCGTGTCGGACGGGTCGTCCGAGCCGTACTCCGCAGCGGGATCGAAGGCGCGGTCGGTGCCGTCGGAGGTCTCCGACGTGGGCCAGGTGTCGTCGCAGGACCCCCATGCCTCGGCGGAGAGGCCGGCGGGTTCGGGGGCACCGTCCTGATCACCCGACGGGGGCGCAGGCTGGCCGCGGTCGGGTTCCCGGGCGGCCTGCCGGCGGTCGCGCAGCAGGTCGGCCTCCTCGGTACGGCCGGCGCGCAGCGCCTCGACCTCCGCCTCCAGCGCGGCGATGAGTTCGTGCTTGTAGCCGAGGTCGTAGCTGACCCGACTCACCGCGCGGTCGACCTCGGCCATCCGGTAGCCGCGCACGGTCGTGTCGAAGCGCATTTCGGCGAGGTCCCTCTCCAGCAGCGGCCGGTCACCCGGCAGCGCGCGGTACCGGTCGTCCGGTTCGGCCGGCTCCAGCCCGCGGTCCCGCCCGGTGACCAGGACGATGATGCCGAAGACGATCCCGGCGGCGACGAACGCCACGAGGAGCAGCAGGAGAATCTCGCGCATACCGGCAATCCTGACACGCCGAGTAGGTGGGCATGTGCGGGGCACGCCCCCGTCGGGGGTGCCCACCCGGCCGACCAGCCCTCCGACCACCACCACGGTGGCCCAAAGAACCGCCCACCCCACCACCACGGTGGCCCAAAGAACCGCCCACCACCGACCCGACCCGCGCGGTACGCCGGGCGGGGCGCGCGGCGCAGGCAGGTGGGCG
>JBAUUM010000360.1:0-2379 GCA_049582705.1 Actinocatenispora sp. | reverse complement strand
GCGCTGCGCGCTGCGGTCGCCGCCGGCACCCGCGCGGAGCAGGCGATCGGCCTGGCGGCGGACGCGGCCCGGGCGGCGGTCATCACCACGTCCGGCGCGGACAGCAACCCGCCGAGCTGCACGTTCGTGTCGGCGGTGGTGACCGAGTCCACGATCACCGTCGGCTGGATCGGCGACAGCCGGGCCTACTGGCTGCCCACCGGCGGCCAGCCGATCTGTCTGACCACGGATGACTCGCTGGCCGTCGAGCTGATCGCGTCGGGCATGCCACCGGCGGAGGCGCACGCCAATCCGCAGGCCGGCGCGCTGGTGCGATGGCTGGGCGTGGATGCCGACGACGGTCCACCGAAGACCCTCACCCTCGCGCCGGACGGCTCCGGCCAGCTCGTGGTGTGCAGCGACGGACTGTCCCGGTACCGTTCGGCGCCCGCCGACCTGGCCGGCTCGATCTCCCGCGACACCCCGATGGCGACCGCGCAGCAGCTGGTCCAGTTGGCGCTGGACGAGGGCGGCGTGGACAACATCACCGTCGTGCTGGTCCCGTTTCCGCCGGCGGCCCCGGAGGGCGGGACGCAGCAGTCCGCCCCGCAGCTCACCCATCCGCCGGACTGGCGGCCCCCGACGCTGCCCGACGAGCCACGGCCGCCCGAGTGGCGGTAGCCGCGGCCCACGGCCGACCGTACGGCGACCGCCCCGGGTGCCAGGGCGGACGCCCGGTCGCCGCCGCGACCCCGGGTCACGACACGTTCCCTCCGGCCGGGCCGGAGGCTCCCACCCAAGGAGTACTCGGATGACCGCGCAGCCCACCTTCACCGCCGAGGTCTACCAGAACCAGTACCTGGCCGCCGGTGGGCGGACCGTCGACGCGGTCGTCACGGTGACCGCGACCGGCAGCGGCCTGCCGGCCGGGGACAGTACGACCAGCGCCGCCGAGGTCGTCATGGTCGACTGCTCGGGTTCGATGGGGTACCCGCGGACCCGGATGACGGAGGCGATCAAGGCGACCGGGGTCGCCATCGACACGCTCCGGGACGGCGTGATGTTCGCGGTGGTCGCCGGCCGCAGCGACGCCCGGATGGTGTACCCGCCGACGCTGAACATGGTGCCTGCCAACCAGCAGACCCGCGCCGCGGCGAAGCAGGCGGTCGGCCGGCTCACGCCGGAGGGCGGCACCGCCATCGGCGAGTGGCTGACGCTGGCCCGTCGGCTGTTCGACGGGGTGAACGCGCAGGTCAAGCACGCCATCATGCTCACCGACGGACGGAACCAGCACGAGAGCCACCAGCAGCTGACGGAGGTCCTGAGGTCCTGCGAGGGCCGGTACACCTGTGACAGCCGCGGGGTCGGGCAGGACTGGGTGGCCGATGAGCTGCGTACGGTCGCCTCCGCCCTGCTGGGCACCGCGGACGGACTGGAGGATCCCGCGGAGCTTCCGGCGGCGTTCCGGGCGATGACCGAGTCGGCGATGGGTAAGGCCGTGGCGGACGTCAAGCTGCGGGTGTGGACCCCGTTGAACTCGACGATCCGGTTCGTCAAGCAGGTCTTTCCGCAGGTCGAGGACCTGACCGCGCGGCGCACCGAGGTCAGCGCGCGGATCGGTGAGTACCCGACGGGCGCCTGGGGGGCGGAAAGCCGCGACTACCACGTCTCGGTCGAGGTGCCGGAGGGCTCCGTCGGCGAGGAGATGTTGGCGGCGCGCGTCAGCCTGGTCAACGGGGACGAGTCGCTGGCCCAGAGCCTGGTGCTCGCGAACTGGACCGACGACGAGGCGCTCTCGACGAAGATCAACGCCAGGGTGGCGCACTACACCGGGCAGGCGGAACTGGCCTCGGCGATCCAGGAGGGCCTCGCCGCCCGGGAGGCCGGCGACGAGAGCACCGCCACCGCGAAGCTGGGTCGGGCCGTCCAGCTGGCGAACGAGTCCGGCCACGAGCAGACTGCGAAGTTGCTGAGCCGGGTGGTCGACGTCGTCGACGCGCCGACCGGTACGGTCCGGCTGCGTCGCGACGCGTCCGGGGTGGACGCCGAGCTGACGAATGTCCGGTCGGTCAAGACAATCCGCGTCAAGCACGGCTGAAAGGCGGTCCTCAAGCATGCCCACCTGTCCCAAGGGGCACGACTCCGGCACCGGTGACTACTGCGACCAGTGCGGCAGTCCGTTGGGGGGTGCCGTGGCGACGGCCACCGCGCCCGAGCGGGGTGCCGAGCAGGCGCCGGCACCGGCGCAGACCTGCCCGCAGTGCAACGCGCCCCGCACCGGACGGTTCTGCGAGGCGGACGGCTACGACTTCGTGGCGGCGGACCTGGGTGGCGGGCAGGCCGTGCGTCCCGCACCGTCGCAACCCGACGTACCGGCGGCGCCCCCGGTCGCCCCGGCCG
>JBAUUM010000359.1:0-9122 GCA_049582705.1 Actinocatenispora sp. | reverse complement strand
CGCGTCCGCCGGCGACGCGGTGGCGCTGCGGGACGCCCTGGACCACCTGGGCGCCGAGTTCTCCGCGGTCACCGGGCTGGACCCGACCCGCAACGCCGGTGACACGTACGCCGGGCGGGCGCTCTGCCACGAGGAGACCACCCGCGACCTGGACGCGGTCGTCGGCGGGGAGGTGCTGGACGCGATCGCCGCCCCGCTGGAGGTCCTGCTGCTGGCCGCCCGGTGGCTGAGCGTCGCGCTCGCCGACGCGTACGGCGCGGCCCTGGCCGAGCTGCACGCCGAACTGGGCGGCACCGAGGTGCCGCTCGGCGAGCTGTGGTACCTGGCGCAGGGCATGCTGTTCGGCGCCGGTGACCGTCCGGTGGACCGGGTCGCGGCCGACTTCGCCCAGCGCTGGGCGGGGCTGTTCGGGCTCGCCGACGTGGCGCCGGGCACCAGTTCGGTACGGGTGTCCGCCGCGGACCTGCGGGAGCGCGCGGCGCAGGTGTTCGACGCCACCGCCCCCGGCTGGGCCGCCGCCCGGATCCACAGCCCCGACCTGCACATCTGCGCCCCCGACGTGGACGCGGTACGCCGCGGCGAGTTCACCGTCGTGCTCGGTGAGATGCACACCGCGTGGGCGACGTTCGACTGCTCGATCCTCGCCTGGGGCCACGACGACTGGCCGGCGCTGACCGAGGCGATGCGCGCCGACATGGGGCCGGGGCGGATCATGCCGCTCTACCCGGTCGGCTGGCCCCGGTACTCGGGCCGGCTGTCGTTCGCGTTCGAGAACGACAGCGACGTCTCGTTGGCGTTCACCGCGGCGTCCGGCGCGGACCCGGCCCGGGTCGTCCCGGTCACCGACGTGACCGTGGTCCGGGAGGGCGACGCGCTCGTGGCCCGTACCTCCGACGGCCGGTCCTGGCCGATGCTGGAGACGTTCGCGGGCCTGCTCGCGATGCACGCGGCGGACGGGTTCAAGCTGGTCGCCGCGTCCGGGCACACGCCGCGGATCAGCATCGACCGGCTGGTGGTGGCCCGCGAGTCGTGGCGCACCACGATCGGCGAGACGCCGATGCCGACCGCCACCGGTCTGGACAACCGGTTCCGCGCCGTCCGCCGCTGGCGCCGCGAGATGGGCCTGCCGGAACGCGTCTACGTGAAGCTCGGCACCGAGATCAAACCCTGCTTCGTCGATTTCACCAGCCCGGTGTACGTGGCCGGGCTGTGCAACATGGCCCGCGGCGCGTTCCAGAAGTCCGGGCCGGACGTACCGCTCGTGATCAGCGAGATGTTGCCCACCCCCGACCAGGCCTGGGTGCCCGACGGTGCCGGCCGGCGCTACTTCTCCGAGCTGCGGTTGCAGCTGCGGGACCCGAACACTGGAGGTCAACGATGACCGAGTCCTTTTCCGACGAGGGCGTGGAGCCCATCGCGCTCGTGGGTCTGGCCTGTCGTGTGCCGGGCGCCCGTGACGCCAAGCAGTTCTGGTCGAACCTCGCCAGTGGCACCGAGTCGGTCCGCTTCTTCACCCGCGAAGAGCAGCTGAAGATGGGCGTGGCGCAGGAGACGGTCGACGACCCGTCGTTCGTACCGGCCGCGTCCGTGCTCGACGACGTGGAGTACTTCGACCCGGGCTTCTTCGGCATGAGCCGGCGGGAGGCGGACATCGCCGACCCGCAGCACCGGCTGTTCCTGGAGTTGTCGCACACCGCGCTGGAGGACAGCGGCTACGATCCGGCCCGGTACGGCGGAGAGGTCGGCGTGTACGCCGGCACCGGCGACAACGACTACGTGTGGACGAACATCCGGCGCAACCCGCGGATCGGTGACGCGGCGGGCGGCCTGGCCATCTCGATCGTCAACAGCCCGGACTACGTCGCGACGCTCACCTCGTACAAGCTGAACCTGCGCGGGCCGAGCTTCACGCTGCACACGGCGTGCTCCACGTCCATGGTGGCGATCCACCTGGCGGCGGAGGCGCTGCGCAACGGCGAGTGCGACATGGCACTGGCCGGCGGCGTGTGCATCGAGCTGCCGCACGGGCACGGCTACCTGTACCAGGAGGGCGGCATCACGTCGCCGGACGGGCACTGCCGGTCGTTCGACTCGCGCGCGGCGGGCACCATCTGGGGCAGCGGCGGCGGTGTGGTCGTGCTGAAGCGCCTCGACGAGGCGATCGCCGACGGCGACCACATCCGGGCCCTGATCCTCGGCAACGCCATCAACAACGACGGCGCGACGAAGGTGGGCTTCACCGCGCCGAGCGCCGACGGGCAGGCCGAGGTGGTCGCGCAGGCGCTGGGTCTGGCCGCGATCGACCCGCGCACGGTGAGCTACGTGGAGGCGCACGGTACCGCCACCGCGATCGGTGACCCGATCGAGGTCTCGGCGCTGAGCCGGGGGTACGGCGCGGGCAGCACCGAGCACGGCTGGTGCCGGCTCGGTTCGGTGAAGTCGAACATCGGTCACCTCTCGCACGGCGCCGGCGTCGTGGGCGTCATCAAGACGGTGCTGTCGATCGAGCACGGCCTGGTGCCGCCGAGCCTGAACTACGAGTCGCCGAACCCGGCGATCGACTTCGAGTCGAGCCCGTTCTACGTCAACACCGTACTGTCCACATGGGACAGGGAGGAGACGCCGCGGCGGGCCGGGATCAGCTCGTTCGGCATCGGTGGCACCAACGCGCACGTCATCCTGGAGGAGGCGCCGGAGCCCCGGCCGCGGGACGTCGACGGCGGCACCCACCTGCTGCAGCTCTCCGCGCGCAGCGAGGCCGCGCTGGCGAACGCCGTGGAACGGCTCAGCACCCACCTCACCGAGCACCCCGACCTCGAACTGGTCGACGTGGCGCACACCCTGCGGGTCGGCCGCGGCGTGCACGCGCACCGCGCCACGGTCGTCGCCACCGGTACGGCGGACGCCGTCGCCGCCCTCGGCGACCGCAAGCGCCTGGTCCGCGGCGCCGCCGAGGCCACCGCACCGAAGGTCGCGTTCCTGTTCTCCGGCCAGGGCGCCCAGTACGCGGGGATGGCGGCCGGCGTGTACCGCGCCGAGCCGGTGTTCGCCGAGGCGTTCGACGCCTGCGCCGACGGGCTCCGCGCCGAACTCGGCGAGGACCTGCGGGACTGGCTGTTCACCCCGGGCGACGCGGACACCGACGAGAAGCTGCGGCAGACCCGGTACACCCAGCCGGCGCTGTTCGCCGTCGAGTACTCGCTGGCGAAGCTGTGGCAGTCGTGGGGGATCGAACCGGCCGCGATGATCGGCCACTCCATCGGCGAGTACGTCGCCGCCACCCTGGCCGGCGTGTTCGCGCTGCCCGACGCGCTGCGGCTGGTGGCCGCGCGAGGTCGGCTGATGCAGACCATGCCGGCCGGCTCCATGCTGGCCGTGCAGGCCGACGAGGAGTCGACCCGGGCGGACCTGCCCGCCGGGCTGGACGTCGCCACCGTCAACGGCCCCGGTACCTGCGTGGTGGCCGGGCCGACCGAGCTGGTCGAGCAGTACGCGGCGGCGCTGAAGGAACGCGGGGTCGGCAGCCGGAAGCTGCGCACCTCGCACGCGTTCCACTCGCCGATGATGGAGCCGGTCCTGGCCGAGTTCACCGACCTGGTCGCGGCGGTGCCGCGGCACGCGCCGACGATGCCGTTCCTGTCCAACCGGACCGGCGACTGGATCACCGCCGAGCAGGCGTGCGACCCGGCGTACTGGGCGTCGCACCTGCGCGAGGCGGTCCGGTTCGGCGACTGCGTCTCCCGACTGCTGTCCAGCGGGTCCTGGGTGATGCTCGAATGCGGTCCCGGCAACCAGCTCACCGGCCTGGTCCGGATGCAGGTCCCCTCGGGAGGTCACAAGCCGGTGGCCAGCCTGCCCGGTCCGGGCGGCAAGAACGGCGACCTGGACATCCTGTACGCCACGGCCGGCCGGCTGTGGACCGTCGGCGTGACGCTGGACGGCTTCGGCGCGTCCGGCGGCCGGCGGGTGCCGCTGCCCACCTACCCGTACGAGCGGACGTACCACTGGGTCGAGCCGGAGCTGACGGAGAGCACCGGCCCGGCGGAGCCGCGGGAGCACGGACCGCGGATGCGGCCGATGGAGGAGTGGCTGTACGTGCCGGCGTGGCGGCGGCTGACCCCGGCCCAGGCCGACGGCGCGCCCGCCCGGTGCCTGCTGTTCGGTGAGGGCCCGGTCGGCTCGGCGCTGGCCGCGCGGTTGACCGCCGCCGGCAGTTCCGTCGTCCAGGTGGTGCCCGGTTCGGCGTACGGCCGGGACGCCGAGTGCCGGTACACGGTGCGTCCGGCCGAACGTGACGACTACGCCGCGATGCTCACCGACCTCGCCGCCGCCGACGGCATCCCGCCGCGGGTGGTGCACGCCTGGTGCCTGTCCTCGCCGGCCGACGTGGACCGCGGCTTCTTCAGCCTCGTCACGCTCGGGCAGGAGCTGGTGCAGCGCGAGCTGCCCGGCCCGGTCGCGGTCGACGTGGTCACCCAGGGCACCCAGGACGTACTGGGCGGCGACGTGACCTGCCCCGAGCACGCCACCGTGGCCGGCGTACTGAAGGCGCTGCCGCTGGAGGCACCCGGCCTGGTCACCGTCCGGCACCTGGACGCCGACCCGCTCGCCGTGGCCGACAGCGAGGCGGGGTTGGCCCGGCTCGCCACCGAGGTGAGCGCCGAGGTGAGCGTGCCGCCGGCCGGCGAGTACGGCGAGACGGTCGCGCTGCGCGGTGGGCGCCGGTGGGCGCCCAGCTACGAGTCGGTGCCGCTGCCCGAGGAGTCGGACACGGCGCTGCGCGACGGCGGCGTCTACCTGATCACCGGTGGCCTCGGCGGCATCGGCATCACCCTCGCCGAGGACCTCGCCGCGCGGGTCCGCGCCAGGCTGGTACTCACGGCCCGTACGGCACTGCCGGCCCGCGAGGAGTGGGACGCGCACGCCGCCGGGACCGGCCGTACCGCCCGCGCCATCGCCGCGATCCGCCGCCTGGAGGCGGCCGGCGGCGAGGTACTGGTGCTGGCCGGCGACGTCGCCGACGTGGCCGACCTGCGCCGGATGCGGGACGAGACGGTCGAGCGGTTCGGCCGACTGGACGGCATCGTGCACGCCGCCGGCGTACCCGGTGGCGGTCTGATCGAGGTGAAGGAGCGGTCCGCGGCGGAGGCGGTGCTCGCGCCGAAGCTGGCCGGCACGCTGGCCCTCGCCGAGGTGTTCGGGGACCTCGACCTCGACTTCGTCGCCCTGTGCTCGTCGGTGACCGGCGTGTTCGGTGGCATCGGCCAGGTCGACTACTGCGCGGCCAGCGCGTTCCTCGACGCGTACGCGCACAGCGGCCGGGGCTTCCACGGCCGGGTGCTGTCGATCGACTGGGGCGGCTGGCTGGAGGTCGGCATGGCCGCCGAGGTGGAGAGCCCGGACGTGCTGAAGGCCACCGCCGACGCGGCCGAGTCCGGTACGACCACCGCGGCCGTCGACCACCCGCTGCTGCGGGTGCGGTACGGCACGCCGGACGGTCGCGGCTGGTGCAGCGGCCCGGTCAGCCCCGCCACGCACTGGGTGCTCGACGAGCACCGGATCGCCGGGGTGCCGGTCATGCCCGGCACCGGGCACCTGGAGGTGGCTCGCGCGGCCGTCGCCGCCGCGGTGCCGTCGCCCGGCCCGGACGCCGTGCTGGAGCTGCGCGACGTCACGTTCCTCAAGCCGATGCCGGTACCGGACGGGTCCGTCGCCGAGCTGAAGGTGCTGCTGGAACCCGCCGACGACGGCATGGAGTTCCGGGTGGTCAGCGCGAACGAGACGTACGCGCGGGGGGTCGGCGGTTGGGTGCTGCCGGGGCCGGCGCCGACGCAGGACCTCGCCGCGCTGCGGGAGCGCTGCGGTACGGCGCACGACGTCCCGTCGTACCACGAGATGCAGTCGAACCTGCTGACGTTCGGTGCCCGTTGGTCGAACCTGCACCAGATCAGCGCCAGCGGGGACGAGGCGCTGGGCCGGCTCACCGCGCCGGAGACGGTGGTCGGCGAGCTGGGCAGCTGGGTGCTGCACCCCGCGATCCTGGACGAGGCCACCAGCTTCGCCGGGACCGAGGGCTCGTACCTGCCGCTCGGCTACGGCCGGATCACCGTGCACGCGCCGATGCCGGCGAACCTCTGGTCGTACCTGCGTCGGCAGGGCGGCGAGGAGGACGAGGTCGAGTCGGTGGACATCCAGCTCGTCGACGACGGCGGCCGGGTGGTCGTCGACATCGCCGACTTCATGCTGCGCCGGATCGACCCGGACGCGGTGGCGACGTCGATGAACGAGCCGGCCACGGGTGGCTCGGATAGCACGGCGGCCGCGGACCAGCTGTCCACCCCGCAGCCGGCGGCGCGGGCGGGCATCCGGCCGGCGCAGGGCGCGGAGGTGTTCCGCCGACTGATCGGTACCGACCTCGGCGCGCAGGTGCTGGTGAACGTCCGGTCCGCGGCGGAGAGCTTCGCCCGGGTCCGGTCGGTCACCACCGATTCGGTGGCCGACCAGTTGCAGGCCTCCGGCGGGGCCCTGTCCGGTTCCGACATCGCCGGGCCGGAGGGCGGCCTGGAGTCGTCGCTCGCCGCGATCTGGAGCGACGTGCTCGGCGTCGACGAGGTGGCCCGGGACGACGACTTCTTCGACCTGGGTGGCAACTCGCTGGTGGCCGTGCAGCTCATCGCCCGGGTCCGCAAGGCCATGCACGTGAAGCTGCCGATGCGCAGCCTGTTCGAGACCTCCACGGTGGCCGGGATGGCCGAACTGGTGGAGAAGTTGCAGGCGGCCGAGGAGAGTACGCCGGCGCCGGACGCCGCGGAGGCGCCCGCGGTGACGATCCCCCGGCTGAGCCGACCCCAGTGACCGCAAAGGAGCGTTCCATGTCATCGCAACTTCGGGTTGACGTCAGCAACCCCGACACCCGGCTTCAGGCGTTCGTGGTGGTCGACAGCCTCGTCGGCGGCCGTGCCATGGGCGGCACCCGGATGACCGGGACCGTGACCATGGCCGAGGTGGCCATGCTCGCCGCCCGGATGAGCCTGAAGCTGTCCTGGGCGAACCTGCCGATCGGCGGCGCGAAGGCCGGCATCGTCTGCGACCGGCCGCTCGGCCCGGGCCGGGACGAGCGGTTCGAGCAGTTCGGCGCCGCGGTCGCGCCGCTACTCAAGGGCGGCGTGTACCTGGGCTCCGACCAGGGGACCACGCACCAGGACCGGGACCGGTTCTTCGCCGCGTCCGGCTACGACGCGGCGAACGACCCGGCGGTGACGGCACTGCCGTGCACCTGGGCGAAGCTGTGGGAGCACTGCGAGGACGTCACCGGTTTCGGTGTCTGCGAGGGCATCCTCGCGGCACACCAGGTCGGCCCGGCCGCGGGCAGCGCCGGGCGGGTCGTCGTGCAGGGCTTCGGCGCGGTCGGCCGGGCCGTGGCGATCCGGCTGGCGGCCGACGGGTTCGACGTGGTCGGCGTCGCGGACCGGATCGGTACGGTGGCCCACCCGAAGGGCCTGCCGCTGCCGGACCTGCTGGCCGCGACCGACTCGCTCGGCACCATCGACCGCAACGCGCTGCCGTCGGGCCTGACGTTCGACGACCGGCCGGACGCCTGGATCGACGTGGACGCCGACCTGCTGGTGCTCGCCGCCGGTGGCAACGCGGTGCACGACGGGAACTGTCACCGGGTGCGGGCCCGGATGATCGCCGAGGGCGGCAACCTGTCGGTGACCCCGACCAGCAACCGGACCCTGGCCGCGCGCGGCGTCTCGGTACTGCCCGACTACATCGTGAACGTGGGCGGTGCCGCGGTGACGGCGCTGCTGCTGACCGGGCTGGCGCCGGTCTGCGCCGACGCGAAGGAGCTGGCCGCCTGGCTGTACGCGGACATCAGCGAGCGGATCCGGGAGAACGTGGCGACGCTGCTGTCCCACGCGGACGGCGTCACACCGCTGACCGAGATCGGGTTCGCGCTGGGCGGCCGGCCGGCCCCGGTCGCCGTGCCGGTCGTTCCGGTGCCGTCGGTACTGGCCGACCCGGCCGGCCCGCTACCCACGGCGGATCCGGTGCCGCCGGTGGAGGGCACGCTTCCCCCGGCGGTGGCGGTGTCGTGACGACGCGGGTGTGTCTCTACCACCCCGGGATGGGATCGGCGATCGCGGCAGAGATCGCGCGCCGGCAGCTTCCCGTGGTGGTGGACGTCGTCACCGACACCTCGGTCGACCCGCCGGGCCGGGACGAGCTGGACGTGCTGCTGGCCAACACGTTCCCGCCCGGCCTGCTCGGTCGCTGTGCCCGGCTGCGCTGGCTGCACCTGACCGGTACCGGCACCGACCACGTGCCGGCCGGGCAGCCGCGCCCGGACCTGCTGCTGACCACGTCGGCGACGGTCCCGGCGGTGGCCGTCGCCGAGTTCGCCTGGATGGCTCTGCTCGCGCTCGCCAAGGACGCGGTACGGCTGGCCTGGCAGCACCGGGAGTGCCGGTGGGCGCTGCCGGACGCGCGGCTGATGGCCGGCTCCCGGCTCGTGCTGGTCGGCCTGGGTCGGATCGGCTCGGAGATCGCCCGCCGTGCGACCGCCTTCGGGGTACGGGTCACCGCCGTCACCCGGCGCGGTCTGCCCTCCCCGCTGGCCGACCGGGTCGTCACGCCCGACGCGCTGCCCGAGGTGGCCGCCACCGCCGACCACCTGGTACTCGCCGCACCATCCACTGTGGAGACACGACGACTGGTGGACGGCGCGGTACTCGACGCGCTGCCGGCGCACGCCGTACTGGTCAACGTCGGCCGGGCCGGCGTACTCGACACCGAGGCGCTGGTCCGCGCGCTGGAGGCCGGCCGGCTCCGGGGCGCGATGCTCGACGTGCACGACACGGAGCCGGTACCGCCGGACAGCCGGCTGTGGTCGGTGCCGAACCTGTGGCTCACCCCGCACGGCGCGTACCGGTTCCCCGGCGAGGAGGCCGCCGTGGCGGACCTGTTCGCCGACAACCTCGCCACCTTCCTCGCGGGTGGCCCGCTGCGCAACCAGGTGGAGGTGGCATGACCTCGACGAGCATGTCGGTACCGGCGCTGGTCGCGGACGCGACCGCGGCGGCCGGCAGCGAGCCGACCAGATTCCTCGACGCGCTCGACGT
>JBAUUM010000358.1:0-2370 GCA_049582705.1 Actinocatenispora sp. | reverse complement strand
AGGGCCAGCAGCAGCGTGACCGCGACGAGCAGGGCGACGGGCCACCACCGCTGGTCGCCGTACGGGCGGATCCGCTGCGCCCAGCCCACCGGGGAGAGCCAGGACACCCACGCCAACGGCCCGTCGGTCATGCCGCTGACATCACCGACGACCCGGAACACGTACGCCGCCGCGAGCGCGGTGACCGCGATGCCCCGCGCGCTGCCCGCCCCGCTGGTGAGCTG
This sequence comes from Actinocatenispora sp., assembly GCA_049582705.1. Taxonomy (GTDB): domain Bacteria; phylum Actinomycetota; class Actinomycetes; order Mycobacteriales; family Micromonosporaceae; genus Actinocatenispora. Next base: position 2,146 of record JBAUUM010000358.1, on the reverse strand, counting down.
CGCGGCGATGCCCGCGATCCCGGTGAACACCCAACCGGTCGCGGCGAGCTGGATGCCGAACGCCCACGACCCGGACGCGGGGAGGTCCTGGCTGATCATGCCCAGGGCCACGATGACCGCGAGGACCAGGTTCGCGCCCATCGTCGTGAGCATCGCCGCGGCCAGGTTCGCGTGCCGACCCAGCGCGGTCGCGGCGAGCAGCTCGCGGCGGCCGGTGTCCTCCTCGGTGCGGGTGTGCCGGATGACGGTGAGGAGGGTGAACAGCCCGATCATGATCGGAATGAACCCGGCCCGCCAGGTGACCAGTTCACCGAGGCTGGAGCCGAACAGCCGACCGTAGAGCGCCACGAAACCCGCGTTGTGCGCGCTGGCGTCGGCGTAGTGCTGCCGGCCCACCGCCGTCGGGAACAACCCGTTGATGCTGCCCACATAGGAGACCGGCACGACGCCGATGAACAGGACCCACAGCGGCAGCAGCACCCGGTCCCGCCGCAGGATCAGCCGCACCAGCCTGCCGGTGCCCGTCAGCGTGCTCATCGCGCCACCGCCGCTGCCTCGTCCTGGTGCCCGCCCTGGTTCCGGTCGTAGTGCTGCAGGAACAGCTCCTCCAGCGTCGGCGGCTGGCTGACCAGGCTGCGTACCCCCGCCGAGGTGAGCTGGCGCAGGGCGGCGTCCAGCGCGTCGTCGTCGACGTCGAAGCGCACCAGACCGTTCTCGGCGCGGAACTCGTGCACGCCGGGCAGCGCCGCGATCCCGTCCGCCGGCCCGGTCAGCTCGGCCCGGATGCTGGTGCGCCGCAGGTGACGCAGGTCTGCGAGGGTGCCCGTCTCCACCGCCCGCCCGTCCCGGATGATCGTGATCCGGTCGCACAGGGCCTCGACCTCGGACAGGATGTGGCTGGACAGCAGTACGGTCTTGTCGCCGCGACGCTGCTCCTCCCGTACCGCCTCGCGGAACACCTCCTCCATCAGCGGGTCCAGGCCCGAGGTGGGCTCGTCGAGCAGCAGCAGCGGTACGTCGGAGGCGAACGCGGCGACCAGCGCCACCTTCTGCCGGTTGCCCTTGGAGTACGCGCGGCCCTTCTTGCGCGGGTCGAGGTCGAAGCGCTCCAGCAGTTCGGCGCGGCGTCCCTTGTCCAGCCCGCCCCGCATGCGGCCGAGCAGGTCGATCACCTCGCCGCCGGACAGGTTCGGCCACAGCGTGACGTCGCCCGGCACGTACGCGAGCCTGCGGTGCAGCGACGCCGCGTCCGTCCACGGGTCGCCGCCCAGCAGCTGGGTGGTCCCCGCGTCGCCGCGCATCATGCCGAGCAGGATCCGGATCGTGGTGCTCTTCCCGGCCCCGTTCGGGCCGAGGAAGCCGTGCACCTCACCGTCGCGGACGACGAGGTCGAGGCCGTCCAGCGCCCGGGTCGGCCCGAACGTCTTGACCAGCCCGGCCACCGAGATGGCATCAGTCATCGTGGTGCTCCTTGTCTTGGCGGGCCGCCGATTCGCGGTCCGGTAGGGGGGATTGACCGACGTGCGTGTCGAGGCTCGCGCGGGCCGAGGCGGCGTCCTCCAGGCTCAGCAGCGGGTGCGAGTAGACGTCGATCAGGGCCCGGGCGAGCTTCTGGTCACCGTCCGGGGTGAAGAGGTCGACGCCGATGCCCCGCGACACGTGCTGGTGCAGCACCGGGATGGACAGGGCCATCGCGGTGATCACCGTCGCCCGGGAGCGGCGGTCGACGTCCGGCGGGTCGGGGCGGGCCTGGTCCGCCATGGCGATCCATTCCTCACACATGCCGACCATCTCGTCGAACACCGTGCCGGCCGCGCCCTCGGCCAGCGCCCGCGCCAGGTAGTGCTGGTACGGACCTATCGCGACCCGGGCGGCGGCCACGTAGTTCACGTCCTTGAGCGCGATGTCGCCCTTGACCCGGTCGTTGAGTCGACGGATCGCCTTGATCAGGTGGTTGTCGCACGCCTCGCGCAGTTCCTGCTTGGCGCCGAAGTGGTGGCGTACCAGTCCCGAGGACACGCCGGCGGCCTCGGCGATCCCCCGGATCGTGGCCCGTTCGAAGCCCAGCTCGCCGAACTGCCGCATCGCGGCGTCCCTGATCCGGGCTCGGGCGGTGAGGTCCTCGGGGTCCGGTCCGGTGGTCACG
>JBAUUM010000357.1:0-6636 GCA_049582705.1 Actinocatenispora sp. | reverse complement strand
AGCGCGTCCAGCCCGGTCCGGTCGCGGGCCGCGCCGTCGTGGTGGGCGGCGGCCTCGTCGCGCAGTTCCCGCCGCAGCGCCCGGGCCAGGTCGAGGTCACCGGCGGTGGCGGAACGGGCGGCGTCCGGTCGTTCGTGGTTGCCGAGCCAGCGCCGGAACGCGTTGAGATCGGTGAGATCGTCGGCGTCGGTCTCGACGTCGACGGAGTTCAGGAACGACTCCACCAGACGGAGCGGGGGCGGCACTCTGGCGGGCATCGGACATCACCTCTGAACACCACTGTACTCTTTTGACTGGTCACTACTCTCCGGTCGAGCGGCACCACCGGAACGTCGCGCTTCCGTCGGGCCGTAGCATCGGCAGGCGTGGCCACCCCTCTGCTCGAACTCGTCGGCGTCAGTCGCACGTACGGGGAACGACAGGCACTGGAGCCGATCGACCTGAGCCTGCGGGCCCGGCGGTGCGTGGTGCTCCTCGGTGCCAACGGGTCCGGTAAGTCCACCCTGCTGCGCATCGCCTGCGGCCGGGATACCCCGACGACCGGCACCGTACGCCTCGGCGGCACCCCGCTGAGCGAGGAGGATGTCCGGATCCGCACCCAGATCGGGGTCGTCGCCGACACCGTCGGGTACTACCCGGATCTCACCATCTCGGAGCATCTGCACCTGGTCGCGGTGGCGCACGGCGCCGGCGACCGGGCCGACGAACTGGTCGCCACCGCGCTGGAGGACTGCCGGCTCGCCGACCACGCCGACGCGCTGCCCGGCTCGCTGTCCAGCGGCCAGACCCAGGCCATGCTGCTCGCCTCGGTGCTGGTGCGGCCACGCAGACTTCTCGTACTGGACGAACCGGAACAACGCCTCGACCCGGCAGCCCGGGACTGGCTCGCCAGCGTGCTGCGGGCGGAGAAGAAGTCCGGCACCGCGCTGCTCGTCGCCACCCACCACGCGGATCTCGCGGCCGCCGTCGCCGACCGGGTGCTCGTACTGCGCGACGGCGAGGTGGTCGCCGACGGCGGCCCGGACGAGGTGCTCGCCGGTGCCATCGCCTGAGCAGGTCGAGCCCGCGCCCGTTGCGGACTGGCCCGAGGCCGTGTTCGAGCTCGACCGGGCCGGCGTCGTCGCCCGCACCCGCGAGACGATGGCGCTGCTGCGCGGGTTACGCCGCTCGCACCGCCGGGAACAGGCCGGCAACGCGGCGTTCACCGCGTACGCGGCGCTGATCGGGCTCTTCGTGTACGGCGGGCTGCTGCTGCCGTGGCTGCGTGGGTTGTCCCGGTCGGGACAGCACGGCCCGGACACCGCCCAACTGGTCGGCGCGGCGCCACCCGCGCTGATCGCCGTGGTGCTGCTGCTCCTGCTCGCCGTCCTGCGCGACGCCCTGTGGCGGGGACCCGTCACGCTGCCGCTGCCGTCCGCGACCTGGCTGCTGCCGCTGCCGATCGACCGCGGCCGGCTGCTGCGACCCAGGCTGCGACTCCAGCTCGTACTCGGAGTGCTCGGCGGTGCCGTGGTCGGCGTCGTGGTCGCGGTCGCGTTGGCCACCGGCGGTGCCACCGGTGCCGGCCTCTGGGCGCTGGTCGGCGTGTCGGCCGGCTCGTTCGCGATCACCGGCCTGCTCGCGGTCGGCGCCGGCGCGCTCGTCGAACGGTACCCGGCGGTCGGGCGGCGACTGCGCCAGTTCGGGCCGCTCGTGGTCGTGGCTGCCCTGGCGCTCGCGGTGCAGAGCGGGCTCGCCTGGTACGGGCACGGCGTTCCCATGCTGGTCCAGGTCGAGGCCTGGTCCGGACCGTGGGGCTGGGCCGTGCAGCCGGTACTGGCCGGCGCAGGCCGTCCGGAGCCCGGCTGGCCGGCGGCGCTGCTGGGACTCGGCGTCCTCGCCGTGTTCGCCGCCGTCGTCGCCGACCGGGTCGCCGCCGGGGTGCCCGGCCAGGCCCTGCGGGCCAGGGCGCGGTCCATGACCGGCTTCACCACCGGACTCACCACGCTCAACCCGCGGGCCGCGGCCCTGGAGATCCGCGCGGCGCGCGGGACGTCGGCGCGGATCCGCCGCCTGCCCCGGCCGCACCACCCGAACCTGATCGTGCCGTGGCGGGACGCGACCGCGCTGCTGCGGGCGCCGTCCCGGCTGGCCTGGTCCGTGGTGCTGACCGGGGTCGGCTATCTGTTCCTGGCGTTGTCCCGTACCGCCGGCAACCTGTACGTGTCGCTCGCGCTGCTGGCCGGCGGGCTCGTCGCCGGCTACCTGGCGGTCGCCCAGCTCACCGAGCCCGCCCGGCTGGACGCCGACGATCCGCGCCGCGCCGGGCACCTGCCGTACCCGTTCGACCGGCTGGCGCTGCGGCACGCGATCGTGCCGCTGCTGCTGACCGCGGTGCTCGCCGAGACCGGTGCCGTCGTGGCGGCGGTACTCGCCGGCTCGCCCGTACCGCTGCTGGTGCCGCTCGTGTCGGTGCCGGCGCTGGTGGGTGCCGCGCTGGTCAGCGCGTACCGGGGGCCGATTCCGAGCACGCTGTTCATGGGCGCGGAGACGCCGATGGGCAACACCGGCCTGATCAACGTGGCCGCCTGGTACGCGGCCGGCCCGCTGGTCGCGGTGGTGCTGCTGCTGCCGCCGATGCACCTCGTCCTCGGGCACGGCACGCCGGACGGGTCGCTGGTCAACTACGTCCTCTGGGGTGTCGCCGTCGCGGCGGCGCTGACCTACTGGGCGGTGCGCCGGGCGACCGCGCGGGCCGCCGGCGTCCGACCCGACTGATCAGCGCTGCTTCGCGGCGAGGTCCAGGATCTCGTCGTACACGGTGGGGTCGTACGAGAGCACCATCGGGAAGCCGGTGCCCGGGTCGCTGGTCCAGCGCACCTCGACGCCGGGGTTGAACCATTCGCTGCCGTCCGGCAGGAACACGTGCGGGCTGCCGTGCACGGCCCGGTCCTTCGAGGTGCGCCACTGGGCGATCACCTCGGCCCGCCCGGACCCCAGGTGCAGGGCCTTGGCCAGCGCCTCCGCGTTGACCCGCTCGCAGGTGCCGGCGATGTCCAGGATCTCCGGCAGCATCGTGACGCACCGGCTCTCCGCGAACAGCGCGTGCCGGATCGCCGCGTCGAGTTCGTCGCTGGCGGCGAGTCCGCCCACCTCCGGCCGCTTCGCCGCCTGCACCGCCTCCAGTGCCAGCAGGGTCGAGACCGGCCATTCGTACTGCGGCAGCCGCCAGATCTGCCAGCCGAGCGTCTCGTCCAGGCCCCCGACGACCGGCATCTCGGCGTCCAGGGTGCGTTTCGGGATCGGCCGCCGGTTGATCAGCTCCAGCGGGTAGGCCCGCAGGTCGAAGCGGAGCTGCCGCAGGCCCCGACGGTGCCGCGCGCGGCGCAGGCCGTGCAGGGCCAGGCTCGCCCACGGACAGGCGATGTCGGCGTACACGGTCAGCACGTCCGGTTCCGGACTGAACTCGGGTTCTCTGCGCGGCACTGGGCCTCCTGGGATTGCGCTACGGTGCCTGTCCAGGATGACCGATCCGGTCACGTCACGCAGCGTGGGAAATATACCCGTGCGGGTGATCTGCACCGGCCCGGCCAGCCTGGCGGCGGCCATCGGAGATGGTTGCGGTTCTGTCGGTACGGAGGGTGCTGCGGGCGCCCCCACCGAGGGACAATTCACGTGGTGGGAGAACGCGCCCGTGCGGCGTCGGGAGGTGCGTGGTGCAGCAGCCAGGGCCCTTTCTCGTGGTGGGCATCGACGGTCAGCCGGCGTCCGCCGCCGCGCTGTGCTGGGCGGTCGCCGAGGCCTGGTCGCACCAGGCCCGCGTGGTCGCGGTGCACGCGTTCATCGAGCCGGTCGTCAGCGACGTCACGATGGTCGCGCCGGACACCCTCCAGCACGCCGAGGACGCGTACGAGGCGGCCTGCCAGTGGCGTGACGACGCCATGCTCCAGCTGCCCGAGTACCCCGGGGCGCGGGTGGAGGTCCAGGTGCGCCTCGGCCCCGCAGGCCCGGCCCTGACCGAGGCGGCGGCCGGAGCGTACCTGCTGGTCGTGGGCAGCTACGGGCACCACCCCCTGCACCGGCTCGTGTACGGCTCGGTCAGCCGGTACTGCCTCGGGCACGCCCCGTGTCCCGTGGTGGCGGTGCCGTACCAGCAGCGGGCCACGCTGGACGCGCCTCCGTTCTGATCCCGGCGCGGCGCGGTGCGGCGTGGTGCGGTGCGGCGTGGTGCGCGGGCTCAGGGCGCGGGCAGGAAGCCGGTCCCGCCGATCGGGAGGTCCCAGAGCTGGTCGCGCGGGCGGCCGGTGGACTCCCAGGCGGCACGTACCCGGGTCAGCGGCTCGATGGCCGGTTCGGCGGTCATCGCGAACGTGCCCCAGTGCATCGTGGCCAGGCTCGTGGCGCCCAGGTCGGCGCAGGCGCGGACCGCCTCCTCGGGGTTCATGTGCACCGGCCGCATGAACCATCGGGGGTGGTAGGCGCCGATCGGCAGCATGGCCACGTCGATGCCGGGGTGTGCCGCCGCGATCCTGCCGAACCAGTGGCCGTAGCCGGTGTCACCGGCGAAGTAGAGCCGTTCGTCGGCCGGGCCGGTGATCACCCAGCCTCCCCACAGGCTCTTGCAGGAATCGTGCAGGCCGCGGCGGCTCCAGTGGTGTGACGGTACGAAGTCGAACCGCACGTCGCCCACCGTGCTCGACTCCCACCAGTCGAGTTCCACCACCGACCGGAACCCCCGGCGACGGAACCAGTAGCCGAGCGCGGCCGGTACGAACATCGGCGTCTCGCGCGGCAACCGTCGGATGGTCGGCGCGTCGAGGTGGTCGTAGTGGTTGTGGCTGATGAGTACGGCGTCGACGTGGCGGAGGTCGGCGAAGGCCACCCCCGGCGGCACGTACCGGGGGCGGATGCCGGGGACCCGGCGGGACCAGACCGGGTCGGTGAGCACCCGCAGGCCCCCGACCTGGACGACGAAGGTGGCATGGCCGACCCAGGTGACGGTGGCTCCCGTGCGCGGTACGGCGGGCAGTCCGCCGCGGTGCACCGGGATGCGGTCCGGGTCGTCGCCCGTGGCCCACGGGTTCGCGGTGCGGGCCAGCCGCGCCACGTCCCGCAGCGTGGGCAACGGGTCGGTCAGCCGGTCGGCGAAGCTCTCCGGCCAGATCCGGCCGCCGTGGCTCCGGCGGGCCGCCTCGATGTCCCGGCGAACCCGCCGGGGGTTGAACGCGGTCGGGTCCACGGGTCTCCTTCCGCGCCGAGGAGCGCCAGGCCCACCGCTGGTCGGAGGGCCCGAACGGTACGGCGGCCACTACGGTCCATGGTCCACCACCGCGGGGCGGCCCGGCCGGAGCGGGCACTCCGGTCATCGTTCCGGCCGTGCCGGATGGCGTGCCGGCTACGCTGGTAACCGGACGAGCGCGCGGCTGGCCCGGCGCCCGTGCGGACGAGGTCCCGCCACACTGCCGCCCGTCGTCACGTGGGGACAGCAGGTGCCCGCCGCGACCAGGAACGGCGCCCATGCCGGGCAGATCACGATCCCAGGACAGGAGCAGCACGGTGGCCGACTACCCGGACCGTGAGGTCGATCTCGACGACGAGCTGACGATCCTGCCCGACCAGACCCGGGACGACACCGATCTCGGCTGGGGCGAGGTCCGGCAGGACAACGACCGCCGTCTGCTGGAGGACCGCCCGCCGCACTGGGGCTGAGCGGCCCGTCCCGTGGCCGCCCGAGCCGTCGCCGGCTGACCGGTCCGTCCCGTGAGCGTCCGGGACGGACACCCACGGGCCGATCGGTGCCGGCCGTGCGCTAGGCGACCGGGGCCGGAACCGGGGCCACCTGTGCGGTGCAGAACGAGCACCGGCTGGCCGCCGCCGGGATGCTGGACAGGCATTCCGGGCAGTCGCGCTTCGGGCTCGCCACGTCCTTGGCCGGGAAGAACCGGGTCATCAGCTTGTTCACCGGTAGCACGACGAGGAAGTAGACGACCGCGGCGAGGATCACGAACGAGATCACCGCGTTCACGAAGATCCCGAAGTGGAACTTGCTGCCGTTCACCTCGAATATCAGCTTCGAGAAGTCGTGCTTGCCCCAGATCGCCGCGAACAGCGGCGTGATGAAGCTGCTGACCAGCGACTCCACCACCGCGTTGAATGCGACGCCGATCACGATGCCGACCGCGAGGTCGATGACGTTGCCCCGCAGGATGAAGTCTCGGAATCCCTTGAACACCGGTCTGTCTCTCCTTGCCCCGGTCGGCATCCCGGCCGGGTGCGTCGCTGTTTCTCCAGGTCCGCCGCAGGTCGGGGGTGGCTACGGTCACCGGGGGCGGACCGCGATGCCGATCCGGGTGTCCGGTGTGATGCCTGTGACCTGACGTGCCTGGCTTTCGGTCATCGCCAAATAAATCACCGATTGGCCGTCAATGTCCGTTGACCCGCCGGTGGTACGGAGGACGAGCAGGTCACGGACGAGTATCTCGGCCGTGGCCGACCCTGCCAAGACGGCGGTGAGATCCACGTGGTCACCGGGCCGCACGAGTGCGGCGACACCGGGCTGGCCGAGGGTCACCGGTACGCCGAGCCGGCCGGCGGGGACCGCCACGGGACCGGCAGCGCGGGTGTCGTCGCCCGACGCGGTGCCGCCCGACGCGGTGC
>JBAUUM010000356.1:0-5874 GCA_049582705.1 Actinocatenispora sp. | reverse complement strand
GGCCAGCCCGTACGGCACCGCGCGGCGCACCGCGGGCAGCGGCCCGGGCGCGTTCGGGTCGGCCAGCGGCGGCAGCTCACCGGACACGTACGCGGCCTTGAACCGGATCAGCGTCGCGGTGTCGACCTTCAGGTACGCCGAGCCCGGCACCGGCGGCAGCTCGTACGCGTCCGGCACGCCCAGTACGGCCCGGCTCTCCGACGCGGAGAACGTACGCAGGCCGATCCGGTAGCTCAGGTGGCTGTCCAGGCCGCGCAGTCGGCCCTCCTCCAGCCGCTGCGAGGCGAGCAGCAGGTGGATGCCGAGGCTGCGGCCCAGTCGGCCGATCATGACGAACAGGTCGATGAACTCCGGACGGCTGGACAGCAGCTCGGAGAACTCGTCGATGATCACCAGCAGGGACGGCAGCGGATGCAGGTTCGCGCCCCCGTCCCGGGCGCGTTCGTAGTCCCGGACCGAGGCGAAGTTGCCGGCGGCGCGCAGCAGTTCCTGGCGCCGGACCAGCTCGCCGCGCAGCGCGTCGGCCATGCGGTCGACCAGCGGCAGTTCCTCGGACAGGTTCGTGATGACCGCGCAGGTGTGCGGCAGCCCGGTCATGCCGGCGAACGTCGCGCCACCCTTGAAGTCGATCAGCGCCAGGTTCAGCGTCTCCGACGAGTGCGTCACGGCCAGGCCGGTCACCAGGGTGCGCAGCAGTTCGCTCTTGCCGGAACCGGTGGCGCCGATGACCAGGCCGTGCGGGCCCATGCCGTTCTCCGCGGACTCCTTGAGGTCCAGCTCGACCGGCCGGCCGTCCGGGTCGATGCCCAGCGGCATCCGGAGCCGGTCCCGGGGGGAACGCTGCCGCCAGGTCACGGCCGGGTCGACGGTGCGCGGGTCACCCAGGCCGAGCAGCGCGGACAGCCCGAACGTCGCGTGCATCGGCACCTCGTCGCGTACCGGGCTGCCGGTGTAGCGCGCCGTCATCAGCCGGGACAGGGCCTCCGCGGACCCCGCGTCCATCCGGTCCGCCTCACCGGCGAACGCGACCCCCTCGCCGGTCACCATGCCGATCCGGCCGTCGGTCAGCTGCAGTCCCAGCAGGCCGGGCGTGGTGCCGGACAGGTCGAGCGCGCCACCCACCTCCAGGACGGTCACCCCGGCGAGCCCGCCGTCGGGCGCCAGGCGGGCGTCGCCGAAGCCCCGGCCGCCGTCGACGATGAGGACGATCTGCGGCTGGCTGCCGTCGGCGCGGTGCCCGAAGCCGGCCCGGTCGCCCAGGTCGGTGCCGAGCTGGTCGGCCAGCGTGCCGATCTCGTCGGCGCAGAGCCGGACCGGCCCCGCCGCGTCGGACCGGCCGCCGTTCTGGGCGTGCGGCAGCCACTTGAGCCACTCCCAGTCACCCCACCGGTCGGTCGAGGCGCAGCAGGCGATGCGCAGGTCGTCCGGCGCGTGGAAGGTGGCGAGCTGGCCGAGGACGGCGCGGGCGAGGTCGAGGGAGGCGGCCCGGTCACCGGACAGCGTGATGCGGTGGAACGCCTTCAGCGAGATCGCCACCGGCAGCTTGGGCACCGTCGCGTACGCGCGGATGAAGTGCCGCAGCGAGGTGGAGCAGACCGGGTCCAGGTCCTCCAGCGGCGCGGTCTGCGGCGCCTGCAGCGGGGTGGCCAGCCGCTGCGGGCCGGTGCCGATGCGTACCCGGCCGAAGTCCCGGTCGGCCCGGGCGCGCTCCCACAGCCGTTCGCCGCCGACGAGGGTCCACAGGTCCTGCGGATCGGGGCCGCTGGCGAGCATCGCGTCCCGCTGCTGGGCGGCCACCTTGTGCACCTGGCTGCGCAGCCCGCCGAGATAGCGCAGGTAGTCCCGGCGTTCGTTGTTGATCTGCGCCTTCTTGGCCGCGCCGCCCCGGGACATCGACATGACCAGCATGCCGACCATCGCGCCGGCGTACAGCGCGCCGAAGACGTACGTCATCACGCCACCGGACCGTCCGATGTAGACGAACGACATCGCGCCCATGCCGAGCATCATCGGCAGGAAGAACAGCAACTGCATCGGACCCTGGCCGGTACCGCGGGGCAGCACCGGGGGCGACTGGAGGGAGAGCTCACCGTTGGGCAGCTCGGGCAGGCTGACCCGGCGGCCACGACGAACGGTGTCGACGGTCATCTGTGCGGACTCCTCGGCTGCGGACTGTTGGCGCTATCCTGCCCGCAGACACGGTCCGTACGTAACCCGGACGGCGTCGGAGAAACAGACCAGGTCGGGCCGGCGGCAGGCCGGATCGCCGGGTCGCCGCCGTCGGGTGTCCACGCAGCTACCCCGTACTTTCGCGGTCCGCACCGTGGGTAGTTTTGCCCTTCAAACGCGTGTGTGCCCGCCCCTACGATGTGCCCGGAAACGCTCGACGGTGTTGATGAACTGTCCGGACGACCGCGGCGAGGGGGTGAGCGGAGTGACGGACGGGCAGGACAGTGCGGCCTCGTACGGTGCCGCCTCGCAGGGGGCCGACCAGTACCACGCACAGCCCGAGGCGATGCGTGCCACGGTGGGCAACGTCGGCGGGATCCTGGTCCAGGCCATCACCGCTCTGCTCGACCTCGAGTCGTCGGCCGTCGACCCCGGTTCGTTCGCCACCCTCGGCGGCGCTGTCGCCAGCGCCAACAACGAGCTGCAGGGCCAGCAGACCCGTGCCCTGCGTTCGCTGCTCGACCTGTTGCGGCAGACCAACGACTCGGTCCACCGCAGCGCCAACGACTACGACGACGCGGACCGCGACGTCGCAGCCAGCTACGGTGGCGGCGGCGCCACCACGCAGTCCCCGTTGTGGCACCCGACCTTCGCCGCTGATCTGGCGGGTCACGCGGTGCACGACAGCGCAGGTGCGCCGGGCGAGCCGTACTCGGTGCACAACGTTCTCGACTACCTGTCCCGGGCGGGCATGGGGGAGCTGGCCTACCGGCCGGTGACCGACGTGGCCTTCGCCGACGCCAACGGCTTCGCCGACTGGCTGGACGCGGACCCGGACCATCAGTCGCGGATCGGTGTCATCGGGGTCTACTCCGGCCACGTGCCGGGCCTCGCCGACGTCCCCGGCATCCAACGCGGTGACCTGGTGGTGGCCGACCCGAGCGGCCCCCCGGGCGCCGCCGGCGCGGTCATCGGGGTGGCCGGTGGAGACGGCCAGCTCTACAACCGCGGCCCGGTCGGCGTCGACCTGACGTACGGCGGTGACATCCGGGTGTACCGGCCCCTGCACCTGCCGGCGGCTTGACTATGGCTGGCCACGGCACTGCGGCGGATCCGGGCATCGCGGCGGAGCGGAGCATCACGGTGGAGCAGAACGCGACCACGGAAAGCAACGAGAACAGCACCAAGACCAGTACGTCCTACGGCAGGAGAGGTGTGTCGTGACCGGGTTCCCCAACTCCAGTGCGATGGACGCCACGGCCTCTGGCGGAGGTCCCATCACGATGCTGCCGCAGATCGTGACCGGCCAGCCCGAACAGATCCTGCAGCACGTGACGCAGATTCTCCAGAAGGCGACGCAGTTCGTCAGCCTGCTGGAGGATCTTGACAAGGCGCGTCAGCAACTGCAGAAGATCTGGTCCGGCGAGGCGTCCGAGAGCGCGCTGCAGAAGATCTCCGAATCGCTGGAACAGTTCCAGAAGATCATCAAGTCGATCCAGGACGGCGCGAAGCTTCTCGAAGAGGCCGCGCAGCTGGTCAAGACGGTCCAGACCGCCTACAAGACCATCGTCAGCGCGGTGAACCCGACCGTCGCGTCCCTGATGTCCAACCCGTGGACGCACGCCGCCGCGCAGGCGCTGTCGACCGCGACCAGCTCGTCGCTGCGCACCTTCATCAACTCCGTCGGCCAGTTGCTCAACATGGTGGGCGCGACGAAGCTCGGTGGCATCGTCACCCAGGTCGGCACCGTGATCGGTGCGCTGGAGCAGCTGTTCGGCGGCGGCAACAGCACCCCGGCCACGCCGAACACTCCCGGCAACACGTCGATCTCCAGCAACGGCGTGACCGCGCCGGGTGCGACGCCCACCGTGGCGTCGCCGAGCGGGCAGTCGCCGGCGGCCGGTCAGATGCAGACGCTGCCGGCGACGAACCCGGCGTACACCGGGCCGACCGCCGCGTCCGGCCTGCAGTCGTTGCAGAACGTGCCGGGCCAGTCCGGTGTCGCCGGCAACGTGCTGCCGGCGAACACGGTGCTGCCGACCGCGACCACGCTGCCCGCGGGCACGGTCCTGCCGGCGGGCACCACGCTCCCGGCCGGCAGCGAGTGGATGACCAGCTACACGCCGTCCGCGCTGGACCCGTCGGCCGCGGCCAACAACAACAGCTGGATCCCGGTCGACCAGGGGACGGGCACCGATCCGGGCACGGGAACCGACCCCGGCACGGGCACTGACCCCGGCACCGGGACCGACCCGGGCTCCGGGACCGACCCGGGTTCGGGCACCGACCCCGGTTCCGGCACCGACCCGAGTTCGGGCACCGACCCCGGTAGCGGCACCGATCCGGGTTCCGGCACCGATCCCGGCAGCGGTGGTCAGCACGACGCCACGATCACCGCCACCAAGGGTGACCTGACGGTGACCGTGGAGGTGCCCGTCGACGCGGGCGTCCCGACGGACTTCGACCTGGACGTCACCGCCGGCGGCGACCACCTGACCGAACACATCGACATCGACGCGCAGGGCAAGGTCAGCGTGAGCTGACCTGTGCGAGGGTCAGCACGCTGACCCGGCCACGGCTGGTGCGGGGCGTCGCGACGGCAGGACCGTCGCGGCGCCCCGGTCCCGCAAGGGCACCGGGCTGACGTCCGGCCGCGGCGCGGAGTAGGTTACCGGCCAACAGAACGAGGATGGAGCCGATGAGTACCGACATCGAGAACCTGCTCGCCGAGGTTCGGCAGCAGCAGGAAGAGGTCGAGCGGATCCAGAAGTCCGTGACCAACATGCAGGTCACCGGCTACTCGCGGCACAACGAGGTGACGGCCACGTTGCGCGGCGACGGCCGGTTCACCGACATCTCCATCGACTCCGACGCGGTACGGAAGATGGACGCCGCAAGCCTGGGCGAGGTGGTCATGGAGGCGGTCAACGACGGGCTCCGCCGACTCGCCGAGGCCAGCACCGCGAAGTTCAAGCCCATCATCGACGCGGCCGGTACCGAGCTGCGCGCCGACAGCTAGGCGGTCTCAGTCATGCCGGTGTCCTCGACACCCCGTCGGATCACCGTGGTCAGTCCTCGTGCCCGGGTTGACGTGGCGCTGCCCGTGGAGAGCACCCTGGCCGAGCTGCTGCCGCAGCTGGTGTCGATGACCGGTGCGGACACCGCGGAACCGGCGCCGCCCGGCGCGGTGACCGGCTGGGAGCTGTCCCGCCTCGGCGGGGTCACCCTCGAACCGGGTCACACCGTGGCCCGGGCCGGGGTCCGCGACGGCGACGTCCTCTACCTCAAACCACGCCGGCAACGCACCCCACCGCTGCTGTTCGACGACGTCGTGGACGCCATCGCCAGCGCCGCGGAGAGCCGCGCCGGCAGCTGGAGCCAACGCGCCGCGCGGATCGTGGCGCTGGCGGCGGCGACGATCGGCTTCCTGTCCGCCACGGCGCTGCTGGCCCTGGCCGGTCCGCCGTGGCCCTGGCCGGCCCTGGGCACCGGTGTGCTCGCGCTGTTCCTGCTGGTCGGGGGCGGCGCACTGTCCCGCGCCTACTCGGACTCGACGGCCGGTGCGGTACTGGCCGGCGTCGGCGTGCCCGCCGCCGTGGTCGCCGGGATCGAGGTGCTGCCCGGCTCGGGCTTCGGTGCCGGGCGACTGGCGCTGGGCCTGGCCGCGGTGACCGTGTACGCGGTGCTCGCCGCCGTGGCCGTGGC
>JBAUUM010000355.1:0-5154 GCA_049582705.1 Actinocatenispora sp. | reverse complement strand
CTGCCACGCCGGGAACCCGCGAGCCTGCGGGACGACGGGTGGCCCACCATCGGCGAGATGCCCGACGCGCCCACGCGGCCGACACCGTCCGCGCACCACGTGCCGTGGGCCGACCAGATCGGTGCGTTCCATGACGGCATCAACGGAGAGGAGCGCACGTGACCGCCCCCACCACCCCGCAGGGGTTCCGGTGGCTGCTCGACCAGTTCGCGGACGAGACCCGGGGCGTCACGCACGTCCTGGTCGCCAGCGGCGACGGCCTCCAACTGGTCACCGGACGGACCGTGCCCCGCGACCTGGGGGACCGGCTGGCGCCGCTGGTCGCCTCGCTGCTCAGCACCGCCGACGCCGCGTCGTCGCTGCTCCAGCTCGGCCGCTCCGACCACCTCACGGTCCGGCACCCGCTCGGATGGCTGCTGGTGATGCGCGTCGACGAACGCACGGGCGTACTCGTCGTCGCCGGCCCCGACTGTGACCTGCGCGTCGTCGCGGGAAACATGACCCGCTTCTTCAGCGGAATCGGTCATACCCTGACGCCCGAGTTACGTCACGAGCTGCACAATGCCACGATCCGTGCCTCCGCCACAGGTCACGCCTAGCCAGAGGAGCCACCGGTGGACACACACCCGAAGGTCCGCCCGTACGTCCTGACCGGCGGTCGGACCAAGGTCACGCACCAGTTGCTGATGCACACGCTGATCTCGGCCCCGTACTTCGACCCGGCCTACGCCGCCACGCTGGGCCCCGAGGCCCGCCACGTGTACGCCGCGGCACGCACCCGCCAGTCGGTCGCCGAGCTGTCCGCGGCCTGTGGTGTGTCGCTCGGGGTCACCCGGGTGATCCTCAGCGACCTGGCCTCGGCGCAGCGTCTGCGCATCCACCAGACCGAAACCCCGTTCGACCCGCACCTGCTGAAGAGAGTTGCTGATGGTCTCCGCGAACTCGCCTGATCAGACGATCTCTACCGCGAAGCTCGTGGTCGCGGGGGGCTTCGGCGTCGGGAAGACCACCCTGGTCAGATCCATCTCCGAGATCCCGCCGGTCAACACGGAAGCGTGGATGACCGCCGCGTCCGCCCCGGTGGACCCGCTCGACCCGGGACTGGACAAGCAGCAGACCACGGTGGCGATGGACTTCGGGCGCCGACAGCTCGCCCCCGATCTCGTGCTGTACCTGTTCGGCACCCCGGGCCAGGCCAGATTCTGGCCGATGTGGGACGACCTGTGCCGCGGCGCGTCCGGCGCGCTCGTACTGGTCGACACCCGCCGGCTGGACACGTCGTTCGCCGCCGTCAACTACTTCGAGAACGACAACCAGCTGCCGTTCGTGGTGGCCGTGAACCTGTTCCACGGGGAGCGCTACCACGACCTGACCGACGTGCGCGACGCCCTGCAACTGGCCGCCGAGGTCCCGTTGCTCGAAGTCGACGCGCGGGACCCCCGGTCGGTGGCCCAGGCGCTCATGGCCGTGGTCACCCACTCCATGCGCACCCACACCGCCGAGCCGAGACGCCGCCCCGCACCCACCCCCCGATAACCTCTCCCGCCACCCCTGGAGGCATCGCATGCGCAAGATACTGATCGTCGGCGCCGGGCAGTGTGGCCTGCAACTGGGTCTGTCCCTGCTGCAGGCCGGGTACGAGGTGACCATCATGTCGGCGCGGACCCCGGAGGAGATCCGTGGCGGCTGGCCGACCTCGACGCAGGGCATGTTCGGCCTGGCGCTGGACTCCGAGCGGGCCCACGGGCTGAACCTGTGGGACGGCGAGACTCCCGACTTCCAGGGCCTGCACGTGGCGCTGTCGGCGCCGCCCGGACAGAAGGCCCTGGACGCGATCTGCCCACTCGACCAGCCCGGCCAGTCCACCGACCAGCGCCTCAAGATGGCCGCGTGGCTGGAACTGTTCGCCGAGCGTGGCGGCAACCTCATCTTCCAGGGCGTCACCACCCGCGACCTGGACGAGCTGACCGCCCTCGGGCGCTACGACCTCGTCGTCGTCGCCGCCGGGAAGGGCGAGCTGGGCGCGCTGTTCGACCGCGACCCCGAGCGTTCCCCCTTCACGGAACCGCAGCGCGCGCTGGCCGTCGCGTACGTGCACGGCATGGACCCCGACCCGATCTACACCGAGGTCAACGTCGGATTCAACGCCGTCCCCGGCATGGGTGAACTGTTCGCCATCCCGTGCCTGACCATGTCCGGCCCGTGCGACATCCTGTTCTGGGAGGCGATTCCCGGCGGCCCGCTCGACCGGTTCACCGCCCCGATGGAACCGGAACAGCACCTGCAGGTCACGTTGGACCTGGCCCGCGAGTACGTGCCCTGGGTCCACGAGCGGTGCGGGAACGTGGAGCTGACCGACGCGCGGGCCACCCTGTCCGGCCGGTACACGCCGACGGTCCGGCAGCCCGTCGCGACGCTGCCGTCCGGCGGCAACGTCCTCGGCGCGGCCGACGTCGTCATCGCCAACGACCCCATCACCGGGCAGGGCTCCAACATGGCCGCCAAGTGCGCCCAGATCTACTTCGAACGGATCGTCGACCGGCACGACCAGCCGTTCGACGAGGCGTGGATGCGTCAGACGTTCGAGGACTTCTGGGACCGGGCCGGCGCGGCCACCACGGCCTGGACGAACGCGATGCTCCAGCCGCTGCCCGAGCACGCCCAGCGCCTGCTGGGCGCCGCGTCGCAGGTACCGGCCGTGGCCAACCGGTTCGCCAACGGCTTCTCCGACCCCAACGACTACCTGGACTGGTTCGTCAGCCCCGAACTCGCCGACGCGTACCTCGCCAAGGTCGCGCCGGCGGAGTAGCCGCGGCACGCGTCGACCGGCACCCGCCGCGGGCACGGCACACGCGGGTGCCGGTCGAGGTCGACCGGGCGTTCAGAGCCGTCCGGTCGACTTCATGGTCAGGTAGGCGTCGGCCACCTCCGACGGGAACGTGTCGGCCGGCGCGTCCACGATCGTGACCCCGAAGCGGTGCAGCGCCTCGCGCACCCGGGCCCGCTCGGCCAGCGAACGCTCCGCCGCCGCGGCCGCGTACAGGTCGGCGAGGTCGCCCCGGCCGGCGGCCATCTCGTCGAGCCGGGGGTCGTGCAACGCGGCGACCACGACCGTGTGCCGGGCCGTCAGCATCGGCAGTACCGGCAGCAGGCCCTCGGACAGGGCACCCGGCTCCAGCGCGGTGAACAGTACGACCAGCGAGCGTTTCCGTTCGGTACGCAGGATCTCGCCGGTGACCAGCTCGAAGTCGGTCTCCACCAGCGCCGGATGCAGCGGCGCCAGGGTGCTGGCCAGCCGGGGGAGCAGCCCCGCCCGCCCGCCGCCGCGCAGCGCCGCCCGTACGGTGGTGTCCACCGCGAGCAGGTCGACCCGATCGTTGGCGTGCGACGCCAGCGCCGCCAGCAGCAGGCAGGCGTCCATCGCCGCGTCCAGCCGCGGCTCGTCCCCGACCCGCGCCGCCGACGTGCGGCCGGTGTCCAGTACGCAGAGCACCCGCCGGTCCCGTTCCGGACGCCAGGTGCGGACCACGACCGCGCCGCGCCGCGCGGTGCCCCGCCAGTCGATCGACCGTACGTCGTCGCCGGGAACGTACTCGCGCAGCGCGTCGAACTCGGTGCCCTGCCCGCGCCCCCGGGTCGCCACCGCACCGTCCAGCACCCGCAGCCGGGCCAGCTTCTCCGGCAGGAACCGGCGGGACGCGAAGCGCGGCAGCACCCGTACCGTCCACGGCGGGGTCATCCGGTCCGCCCGGTGCCCGGTGGCCTGCCGGTAGCCGAACCGCAGCGGCCCGTACGAGCGGACCGTGACGCGCGCCGCCGGCCGGTCGCCGCGACGGGTCGGGGTGAGGGTCGTGGTGAACCTGCGGCTGCCGCCCGCCGGTACGGTCAGCCGGCGCACCGTACCGGTCGCGCCCGCCGACGGCACCCAGGCGTCCCGGATCTCCGCCCGCAGCGGCCGGGTCGCCCCGTTCGTCACGGTCAACGCGACATCCACCGACTGGCCGAGCCGCACCTGCCGGCCGCCGGCGCGGCGCAGCCGTACCGTGCCGACCGGGGCGGCGGCCACCATGTCCACACCGGCCAGGGCGAGAACCGCGGCCAGGTAGCAGAACAGGCCGAGCAGCGGCGCCGGCCACAGCGGAAGCGTGACCGCCAGCGCCGCCAGCAGCGCGACCGGGCGCCAGGTGACCATCAGCGCGGCGTGGGCACGGACGCCAGTACCGCGTCGAGCACCGCGTCGGCGGTCACACCCTCCAGCTCGGCCTCCGGGCGTACCCGGATGCGATGCCGCAGCGCGGGCCGGGCCAGCGCCTTCACGTCGTCCGGGGTGACGTAGTCGCGACCGGACAGCCACGCCCACGCCTTCACGGCGTGCAGCAGCGCGGTCGCCCCGCGCGGCGAGGCGCCCAGCGAGAGCGACGGCGAGTTGCGGGTCGCCCGGCACACGTCCACCACGTAGCCGAGTACCACGTCGGCGACCTGCACGGCGCCCACGTGGCGGCGCGCCACCGCCAGGTCCTCGGGCCCGGCGACCGGGACCACGCCGGCCGCGGCCAGGTCCCGCGGATCGAAGCCGGCGTGGTGCGCGCGCAGCACCGCGATCTCCGCGTCCCGAGCGGGCAGCGGCACCGTCAGCTTGAGCAGGAACCGGTCCAGCTGCGCCTCGGGAAGCGGGTAGGTCCCCTCGTACTCGACCGGGTTCTGGGTGGCCGCCACGACGAACGGGTCCGGCAGTGCGCGCGGTTCACCGTCCACCGAAACCTGTCGCTCCTCCATCGCCTCCAGCAGCGCCGACTGGGTCTTCGGTGGCGTCCGGTTGATCTCGTCGGCCAGCAGCAGGTTGGTGAACACCGGGCCGTCCCGGAAGACGAACTCGGCGCTGCGCGCGTCGTACACGAGTGAGCCGGTCACGTCGCCGGGCATCAGGTCGGGGGTGAACTGGATCCGCTTCGAGGACAGCGACAGGGCTCGGGACAGCGCCCGGACCAGCAGCGTCTTGGCCACCCCGGGTACGCCTTCGAGCAGCACGT
This sequence comes from Actinocatenispora sp., assembly GCA_049582705.1. Lineage (GTDB taxonomy): Bacteria > Actinomycetota > Actinomycetes > Mycobacteriales > Micromonosporaceae > Actinocatenispora. The sequence continues at coordinate 124 of JBAUUM010000355.1, read as the reverse complement.
GCCCACGGCACAGCAACGCGATCACCACACCGGTGACGACCGCGTCCTGTCCGACGACGACCTTGCTGACCTCGGCGCGCAGCCGGCCCAGCGCGGCCCGCGCCGCGTCCGACGGGTCGTCCAC
>JBAUUM010000354.1:0-2916 GCA_049582705.1 Actinocatenispora sp. | reverse complement strand
GTCCACCGCGGCCTCCGCGGTCGGCAGGTCGATGCGCCGCGGCCCGTCGCCGGCGGTGGCCTCCGCCGACCCCGCCGCCGCCTCCAGCGCGGTCAGCGCCTTGCGCGCGTCCCCGGCCGACAGGCGTACCAGGTGTTCCTCGGCCTCGTCGGTCAGTTCGACGCTGCCGGCCAACCCGCGCGGATCGGTGACGGCGCGCCGGATCAGGGCACGCACCGAATCCGGGGTGAGCTGTTCGAGGGTGAGCAGCACACACCGGGACAGCAACGGCGCCACGATGGAGAAGTACGGATTCTCCGTCGTGGCGGCCAGCAACGTGACGGTACGGTCCTCCACCGCCGCGAGCAGGGAGTCCTGCTGGGTCTTGGTGAACCGGTGCACCTCGTCGATGAACAGCACCGTCGGGTTGCCGCTGCGGTTGCGTTGCCTGCGGGCCGTGTCGATGACCGCGCGGACGTCCTTGACCCCCGACGACAACGCGGACAGCGCCACGAACCGGCGGGTGGTGGAGCGGGCGACCAGGTGCGCGACGGTGGTCTTGCCGCTGCCGGGTGGCCCCCACAGGATCAGCGACAGCGGCGCGTCACCCTCCACGAGCCGACGCAGCGGCGCACCCGGCTGACGCAGGTGGTCCTGCCCGACGAGTTCGTCCACGCTGGCCGGTCGCATCCGCGCGGCGAGCGGCGCGTCCGGTCCGGGTTCGGCCAGCCCATCGGGCGCACCGGACCCGCCCGGCGTCGGCCCGGCGCCGTCGCCGATCTCGAACAGCCCGACCGGTTCCACGCTGCGACCCTACCCGGAGGGCCGGCGCGGCCCGCAGGCTCACCGGTCCACCGTCAGCACCGCCGGCAGTCCGGACCGGCCCCGGCCTCGCAGCCGCTGTCTACAGTCCGGGCATGACGATCCAGGGACGACGGGTGGTACTCGCGGGCGCATTCCGGGCCGGCGGCCGCGACGAGCTGACCCGACGGCTCGCGGCGCTCGGCGCCCGGACGGACGGGTCGGTCTCCGCCGACACGGATGTCCTGTTCGTCGGGTCCGACCCGGGCGATGCGGCCGGCGAGGCGGAACGGCTCGGCGTGCCGATGCTGCCGGAGTCCGAGCTGTACGAGGCGCTGCTGGCCGCCGCCGGCCGTACGGACGACGACGCACCGGTGGACGGCGGGTCCGGAACCGGCGTCTTCCTACTGCCGGGCGCCCTGCGGGCGGCGGGCGACGACCCCGCGGCGCTGCTGGCTCTGCTGCGGGATGCCGACTGGGCCGCTTTCACGCCGGCCGTGGACCTGCTCCCGCTGCGCGACGAGCTGGCCCGGTCGGAACGCCGGCACGGCGTCACGGCGGCGCACCGGCTCGCCACCGGACGGCTCCGGGCACTCGGCGCCCGGCTGCGTCACCCGCACGCCCGGGGCGGCGTGCTCCACGACGTCGCGCTCAGCCCCTGCGGCCGCTATCTCGCCACCGGACGCGGCCCGACGGAGGACGACATCTGCGGCCCCGGCCCGCTGCAGATCTGGGAACTGGCCACCGGCCGATGCGTGAACACCGTCGACGAGATCGACGAGGGCGTCGGCTGGTCCGGTACCCGCGGCACGATCCAGTGGTCCGCGGACGGCACCCGCCTGGCGCTCGCGTTCCGCACCAACAACGTGGGGGTCTGGGACCCGTTCGGCGCCGAGATCGGTCCGTGCGCCGTCGCGGACGTCACCGACGGCGCCGGCAGCCCTCCCGCCTTCGCCCTGTCCCCGAACGGCCGGCAGGCGTACGTGTCGGTCTTCACCGGACACGAGCTGGCCGGGTGCGTGGTGTCGCTGGGCCGGGGCCGGGTGCACCAGACCGAGCCGTGGTCCGGCGACGAGGCCGGGGCTCGACCGTTCACCGAGCCGCTGCCCGACGAGGTCCGGGCCGCGCTCGGCGAACCGTCCCTGTCCTTCGAGCGGGTCCGGTGGTCGCGGGACGGCAGCCACCTGCTCGGACACAGCCGCCCGTGGGCGTTCGTCGTCGACCTGCCCGGCGGACTGGTCCGCTGGATGGAGTGCACGGTCGACCACGCGGCGTTCAGCCCGGACGACCGGCTCGTCGCGTCGATCGGCTGGGATCCGGACGACCGGCGGCGTACCGAGCTGATCCTGCTCGACGCCGCGACCGGAGCCCCGGTGTGCGAGCCGGTCCCGCAGGCACCGGGCTCGCCACACTGGGGCACGCGGGCCGGCGCGGCCCGGCTGGCGGTGGTGACCCAGGACGGCCGGGGCGTGGACGTGTACCACGAGGACGGTCGGGGCCAGTACCACCTGGACATCGCGGCGACACCGAACCTCGGCCGGACCCCGTTCGCCAGCCTGGACCACCCGTGGAGCTGGGCGCCGTCCGGCGGGCACGGCGCGTGCCTGACCGCCGACGGACGGATCGAGGTGTGGGCGCTCGACGCCGAACCGGCCCGGACCCGGTCGATCGACGTGCCGGAGGACACCACCGGGGTGCTGTGGGGCGCCGACGGGGTACTCGTGGCGTTCGGCGAGTACACGCTGCGCTTCGTCCGCGCGCTGACCGGCGAGGTGCTCGGGGACGTGCGGGTCGACCGGGAGTTCGACCGGAAGTCGGGACCCGTGGACGACGACCGCGCGCACCTGCACGGCATGTTCCGGGCCGACGTGTTCGCGCTCGACGACGGCACCTGGTGCGCCACCGCCCTGCCCGCCGCAGGTCCGGCCGCGGCACTGGTGATCGCCCCGGAGGCGCGCCGCGCCGACCTCGACGCCGTACTGGCCTGGACGGTGGACCGCCGGTACGCCTGGCCGGTGCGGTGGGGGGACCTCGACCTCGTGGCCGACCGTGACACTGCCGTCGCGGCCCTGCGCGGTTGCTGACCCGGTCGGCCGGTCACACCGCCGGACAGGCGTCCACCGGAGCGGTCGCGGT
>JBAUUM010000353.1:0-1588 GCA_049582705.1 Actinocatenispora sp. | reverse complement strand
GTCCAGCGCGGTCAGCGCCGCCCGCGCGTCGGCCAGTACCGGCAGCGCGGACTGCTTCGCGGCGTCGACGGCGGCCACGTTGATGTTCACGAACCGCACCCCCGGCCGGTGGAAGAGGGTGTGCGACGCGGTGGTGAAGTCGCTGTACCGGGTGCCCACGCCGATGATCAGGTCCGCGTCCCGGGCCAGCGCGTTGGCCGCGGTACTGCCCGTGGCGCCGATCGCCCCGACCGCGGCCGGATGGTCGAAGCGCAGCGATCCCTTGCCGGCCTGGGTCTCCGCGACCGGGATGCCGGTCCGTTCCGCCAGCGCGGCGAGCGCCTCGGTCGCCCCGGCGTAGATCACCCCGCCGCCGGCGACGACCAGCGGCCGGTGCGCGGACCGGACCAGCCGGGCGGCCTCGGCGAGTACGTCGGGTTCGGGCACCGCGCGGGGGATCCGCCACACCCGGGGTGCCAGGAACTCCGTCGGCCACGCGTACGCCTCCGCCTGCACGTCCTGCGGCAACGCCAGGGTGACCGCGCCGGTGTCGGCGGGGTCGGTGAGTACCCGGGTCGCGCCCAACGCCGCGTCCACGAGCTGCTCCGGGCGGGTGATCCGGTCGAAGTACCGGGACACCGGCCGGAAGCAGTCGTTGACCGAGACGTCTCCCGCCCACGGCGTCTCCAGCTGCTGCAGTACCGGCTGGGCGACGCGGGTGGCGAACACGTCGCCGGGCAGCAGCAGGACCGGGAGCCGGTTGACGGTGGCGCCGGCCGCCGCGGTCAGCATGTTCGTCGAGCCGGGTCCGACCGACGCGGTGCACGCGAAGGTGGACATCCGGTTGGTCATCCGCGCGTACCCGGCGGCGGTGTGCACCATGGCCTGCTCGTTGCGGGCCTGGTAGTAGGTGAGGATCTCCGGGTCCTGCCAGAGCGCCTGACCCAGCCCGGCGATGTTGCCGTGCCCGAAGATGCCGAAGCAGCCGGCGAACAGCCGGTGGCGGACCCCGTCGCGTTCGGTGTACTGCGCGCCGAGGAAACGCACCAGCGCCTGCGCCACGGTGAGCCGGTTGGTCATCGCGCCACCCCTGTCAGCGGAAGTCGGGGATCGACCGTCTGGGTACGCCACGAGTCGCGGATCCAGCCGTACGACGGCTCGTCGCGGATCCGCCACGAGCGTTCGTCGCGCGGGCCGGCCATCACGTTCAGGTAGTACATGTGGTAGCCGGGCGCCGCCATCGACGGCCCGTGCCAGCCGTGCGGCACCAGCACCACGTCGCCGCTGCGCACCTCGGCGAGTACGTCGATGGGCCGCTGCGGGGTGCCCGACACCCGGTGGTACCCGGCCCCGCCGTCGGCGATCTCGAAGTAGTAGATCTCCTCCAGCTCGGACTCCGCCGCGCTGTGCTCGTCGTGCTTGTGCGGCGGGTAGCTGGACCAGTTGCCGCCCGGGGTCAGTACCTCCACCACCATCAACCGGTCGCACTCGAAGCCGCCCGCCGGGGCGATGTTGTTGACCTGGCGGCTGCACACACCGGCACCGCGCAGCTCGACCGGCACGTCCTCGGCCGCGCCGCGGCGCACCGGCAGGTCGCGCAGCGCGGGGG
>JBAUUM010000352.1:0-7318 GCA_049582705.1 Actinocatenispora sp. | reverse complement strand
GACCCGGGCCGCGCTCGGCGCCGCCGGCGTGCCGCAGCCCTCCTCGACCCCCGTACGCACCGCGGACGCGGCGCTGCGCGTCGCCGAACGGATCGGCTACCCGGTCGTCGTCAAACCCAGCGACCTGGCGCTCAGCCTCGGTGTCGTCATCGTGCACACCCCCGCGGAACTGGCCGACGCGTTCGCCGCGACCAGCGCGATCCGGGTGCCCGAGCTGCCCGACTACCGGGTACGCGTGCTGCTGGAGGAGTACGTCGACGGCGACGAGATCAGCGTCGACACCGCGGTGTGCCGCGGCGAGACGTTCCCGCTGGTGCTGGCCCGCAAGCAGGTCGGCTTCGCGCCGTACGCGGTGGAGGTCGGCCACCACGTCGACCACGCCGACCCGCTGCTGACCGATCCGACGCTGGCCGCCGTACTGCGCGACACGCACGCCGCGCTCGGCCTCACCGACGGGGTCACGCACACCGAACTGAAACTGACCGTGGACGGGCCGAAGGTCATCGAGGTCAACGGCCGGCTCGGCGGCGACCTCATTCCGTACCTCGGCCTGTGCTCCCGCGGCATCGACACCGGGCTGGCCGCCGCCGCGGTCGCCTGCGGCGAACGCCCGGGCGTACGGGCCACCCGGTCCACAGTGGCCGGTGTGCGGTTCTGCTACCCGGAGACGCGGATCCGGGTCGACAGCATCGGGTTCGACGAGACGGCGCTGCACCCGGCGACGGACCGGTACGGTGCGCTCGTCGCACCGGGCAGCATCGCTCCCCCGCCGCCGGAGGGCATCCTGACCGGGCGCACCGCGTACGTCACCGCCGTCGCCGACACGGTCAAGGAGTGCCTCGCCGCGCTCGATGCCGGGGCCGCCGCGCTCCGCATCGACGGCACCGCGCCGGGCGGCGCGGTCCCCGACGGCGACGCCGCCGCATGAGCGCGGCACACTACCTGGAGTCCGCCCCGTACCCGGTGGGCCGGGAGAAGATCCGGGAGTTCGCGACCGCCGTGGGAGCCTCCGACACGCTGCACACCGACGTCGACACGGCACGACGGCTGGGCTACCCGGACGTCGTCGCCCCGCCGACCTTCCCGATCGTGCTCACCTATCCGGCCGACCACCGCGCCCTGTCCGATCCGGACCTGGCGCTGGACCTGGGCTACGTGGTGCTGCTCGGGCAGGAGTTCACCCAGCACCGCCCGGTGGTGGCCGGCGACGTGCTGCGGGTACGCACCGAGCTCGCCGGGCACCGCCGGCTGGTGAGCCGGGTGGAGCTGATCACCTCGCACCGGGTCCTCGCCGAGGACGGCAGCCCGGTCACCGACGTGCGCACCACCATTCTCAGCCGACCGCGCGAAGGAGCAGCAGTTCGTGAGTGACACCCCGGACCCGACCCTGCTGCACCCGATGCCGCGGCATCCGCGCGTCGTCTTCCTGCGGGCACTCGCGCGCGACGTGCCGTACCTGGAGGCCGGCGAGTACTCGTACTACGACGACGCCGAGGAGACCGGCGACTTCGCCACCCGCAACGTGCTGCACCCGTACGGCAGGGAACGGCTGGTCATCGGCCGGTACTGCGCCATCGCGTCCGGCGTCGAGTTCATCATGGCGGGCGGCAACCATCCGATGGTCGGGGTGGGCACGTACCCGTTCAGCATGTTCGGCGGCGACTGGATGGCGGCGACCGGGGACATCATCCGCGACCTGCCGAGCCGGGGCGACACCGTGCTGGGCCACAACGTGTGGATCGGGCACCGGGCGCTCATCATGCCCGGCGTGCACATCGGGGACGGCGCGGTGGTCGCGGCCGGCGCGGTGGTCGTCTCGGACGTGCCGCCGTTCGCCATCGTCGGCGGCAACCCGGCCCGGGTGCTGCGCAGCCGGTTCAGTGCGGGCGACGTCGCGCTGCTGCAGAAGATCGCCTGGTGGGACTGGCCGGTGGAACGGGTCACCGAGCACGCCCGGATCATCATGGGTGGCGATGTCGCGGCGCTCGCCGCGGTCGCCGGGGAGGTCGCCGCCGCGGGGGACCCCGAACACGTGTGACACCCCGCCGACCGGCCGGTGCCCGTCCGGCCACTGCCCGGCCGGGCACCCCGCCGGCGGGTCACCGGGGCATCGCGGCGTGGACCGGCGGAGGTATTTTGCGACAGATCGATGGACACCCGGTGGCCGGTACGACGGCCGCCGGACCGGTGTAGGGAGACGTGATGGTGGAGCTGGCCCGGGAGCAACTGCACGTGTCCGTCTCGGATCCGGTGTCGACCTCGATGAACTTCCTCAACGAGATCGCCGGCCGGTTCCCGGACGCGATCTCACTGGCCGCCGGCCGACCGTACGACCGGGACTACCGGCTGGCCGACATCAACGAGTACCTGGACATCTACACCGGACACCTGGCCGCGGCAGGGCACACCGACCAGCAGATCCACCGGATGATCATGCAGTACGGCCGGACCAACGGCATCATCCACGACCTGATCGCCCGGATGCTGGCCGTCGACGAGGACATCGACGTGCCGGCCGAGTCGGTGATGGTGACGGCCGGCTGTCAGGAGGCCATGGTCATCGCGCTGCGCGGGCTGTGCTCCGAACCGGACGACGTCCTGCTCGCCCCCTCCCCGTGTTACGTGGGCATCAGCGGCGCCGCCCGGCTGCTCGACATCGAGGTCGTCGGGGTGCCGGAGCAGGCGGGCGGGTTGTCCCCGGCCGCGGTGTCGCAGGCGGCGCAGGCCGCCCGGGCGGCGGGCAAGCGGCCACGGGCGCTGTACCTGGTCCCCAACTTCGCCAACCCGTCCGGCGTGTCGATGGACGTCGAGGACCGGCACCAGCTGCTCGCCGTCGCCGCCGCCGAGGACCTGCTGATCCTGGAGGACAACCCGTACGGGCTGTTCGGCATCGACGACCGGCCGCGGCCGAGCCTCAAGTCGCTCGACGACGACCGACGCGTCATCTACCTCGGGTCGTTCGCCAAGTCCGGCTTCCCCGGCGCCCGGATCGGTTTCCTGGTCGCCGACCAGACCGTGGTCGACGCCTCCGGTGGGCGCAGCCTGCTGGCCGACGAGCTGTCCACCATCAAGAGCATGCTCACCGTCAACACGTCGCCGGTCGCGCAGGCCGTCATCGGCGGCATGCTGGTCAGCGCCGACTGCAGCCTGCGCACGTTCAACCGCGACATCATCGAGTTCTACCGGCGCAACCTGACCACGATGCTGGAGGCGCTGGCCCGGTACTTCCCGCCGCTGCCGGACGGCAGCAGGCCGGTGCGGTGGAACGTGCCGGACGGCGGGTTCTTCGTCGTGGTGGACGTGCCGGTCCGGGCGGACGAGAAGCTGCTGGAGCACTCCGCCCGGGAGTACGGGGTGCTGTGGACCCCGATGAGCTTCTTCTACCTGGACGGCGGCGGCGACCAGTCGATCCGGCTGTCGTGCAGCTGGCTCAGCCCGGACGAGATCACCGAGGGCGTACGCCGGCTCGCCGAGCTGATCGCCGCGCAGTCCTGAGCCGCTCGGCGGCCAGGACCGGCACAGCCCTGGGCCGCCGCGCAGTCCTGAGCGGCACAGCCCTGACCGGCACAGCCCTGACCAGCGCGGAGCTGGGCCGCGCGGAGCTGGGCCGCGCGGAGCTGGACCGCGCGGACTGAGCCACGCGGTCCCGAACGGCGGTCAGCAGCGACCTGCCGCCATGTCCATCAGCCGGGCCAGTACCCGACCGCCCGACGCGCGCACCCCGTCGTGCTCGTACTCGTTGGTGACCCACGTCCGGGTGTTGCCCACCGCCCGCGCCGTCGCGAGCTGCAGCGTGGCGTCCACGTACATGTCGTCGAAGTACACCGCCGCCGCGACCGGCACCTCGTTCGCGGCGAGGCGGGCCGGGTCGTACAGGGCCGGCCAGTCGTCCGTGGCGGCGAGCAGGTCGGCGGCCCCGGCGAACGGCTTCAGCGCCGCGATCTCCCGGAACATCCACGGGTACATCATCTCGCCGGTGAACAGCAACGGGTCGGCGTCCGGGGCGAACTCGGGGTACCGGTCGAGCGCGCGCTGCGCGGCCCAGCCGGTGGCGCGGCCGCCCTGCCCGTAGGTGAACTCCTGCAACGCGAAGATCGGCGCGTCGACGAAACCGGTCGCCGCCATCACCTCGTGCCGGAACCCGTCGGACAGTTCCCCGCCGTGCCAGGCCCTCTCCAGCATCCAGTGCACCCGCTCGTAGCCGTCGCTCATGCCGAACGCGTTGCCGAGCACCCGCAGCCGGCGCGTGGTCAACCGGTCACCGTCGGGCAGCCGGACCTCGGCCGAGTCGAGCCGGTCGGCGATCGAGCGGACCAGCGCCACGTCGTCGGGGTAGCGGCGGTAGTAGGCGGCGTTCTTCGCGGCGACCCGCGGGTAGGTGCGGGCGTACACGTCGTCCGCGGTGGTGGTCAGGCCCGGCAGCCCGCCGGTCACATAGCAGGCCCGCAACCCCTGCGGGGCACGGGACAGGTAGGCCATCGTGATGAACCCGCCGTAGCTCTGCCCGAGCGTCTCCCAGGGTTCGCCGCCGGCCAGCCGGGCGCGGATCAGCTCGCAGTCCGCGACGATGCTGTCGGCCCGGAAGTGCCGCAGGTGTCCGGCGAGCGCGTCGGCGCGCATGCCGCGCACGGTCCGCGCGGTGACCGGCGTGCTGCGCCCGGTGCCGCGCTGGTCGAGCAGCAGCACCCGATGGGTTCGCAACGCGTGTCCCAACCAGCCGTCGGCCGCCGTCGGACGCGGCGCCATGCCACCCGGGCCGCCCTGGAGGAACACCAGCCACGGCAACGGCTCACCGACCCGGTCCGGCGACACCACCTCCCGCGCGAACACCTCGATGGAGGCACCGTCCGGATCATCGTGGTCGAGCGGTACGGCAAGGACGTGGTCGGTGATCGCCAGCCCCGGAATCCTGATCACCCCGCCACCCTAGCCGGCGCCCGCGACCGGGACAGCCGATCGCGGAGCCGCCGGACACCGGCACACCGCGCGCTCCCGTACGAGGTGGCCGGGCGGTCCACGGTTCGGCCGGTACGGCGGCGTTTGCGATCGGCGGGCGCGGGCATGTCCCCGGGGAGGCGACGTGGACGACGCCGGTGCGGTGCCGTCGGGAGGAGGCAGCGGTGCGAACACCCGCCCGGCCGGAACTGTCCCGTCTGGTCGGACGCGCCTGGGGAATGACCCGGCGCCGGCAGATGGGTCCGGTCGAGGGTGCGGGCCGGTCCCGCTCGTCCGACCCGCCCCGGGTGGTCGTGGTGGGTGCCGGCGTCGCCGGGATGAGCGCGGCGATCGTCCTGGCCGAGCGGGGCGTACCGGTGACCGTGTGCGAGGCGGCCGACCGGCCGGGCGGCCGGCTGTCGGCCACCCCGTACCGGCTCGGCGACGGCTCCGTGCAGCTGGTGGACCACGGCTTCCACGGCTTCTTCCGGCAGTACTACAACTGGCGGGGCATCCTCGACCGCATCGACGGTGGGCGCGACCTGCTGCGCCCACTGGGCAGCTACCCGGTGATCTCGCACCGGTGGCCGGACGAGGAGTTCGACCGGCTGCCGCCGACGCCACCGCTGAGTACCGCGGCGCTGGTGGCGCGCTCCCCCAGCCTGCGGCTGCGCGACCTGGCCCGGGCCGACCACCGGGTCGCGCTGAGCATGGTGGGCTTCGACGCCCGGCAGACCTACCGGTACCTCGACCGCACGAGCGCCGCCGACCTGCTGGACGCGATGCGGCTGCCGGCACGGGCCCGCGCCACGCTGTTCAACGTCTTCGCGCACTCGTTCTTCAACGACGCGGCTGCCATGTCCGCGGCCGATCTGGTCGCGATGTTCCATTTCTACTTCCTCGGCAACCCGGAGGGTCTGGGCATGGACGCGCCGCGCGCCGACCACCAGACCGCGATCTGGACACCGCTGGCCGAGCATCTCACCCGGCACGGGGGCGAGCTGCGCTGCGGCACGGCCGTGGCCGGCATCCACACCGGGCGCGGCACCCGCTGGCAGGTGCGGACCGTGGACGGCTCGACCCTGGCCGCCGACCGGGTCGTTCTCGCCACCGACGTCGTGTCGGCCGGCCGGATCCTCGCCGGTTCGCCGGCGCTGACCGCGGGCGACACCCGGCTCGCGGCCGTCGCCGCCCGGCCGCCGGTCGGGCCGCCGTACGCCGTGGCCCGGTACTGGCTGTCCGGTGACGTCGCGGCGGACCGCGCGCAGTTCACCAGCATCGGCGACCCGGGCGTGCTGGACTCGGTGACCCTGTACCACCGCATCGACGAGCAGGCCGGACGCTGGCACGAGCGCACCGGCGGTGCGGTGGTGGAACTGCACGCGTACGCCTGTCCGGCGGGAGTACCGGCCGACGAGCTGGGCGAGACGATGCGCGCGGAGCTGGCCGGGTTCTGGCCGGAGGTCACCGGGCTCACCGTGCTGGACCGGCGCTGCCACGTCGGCACCGACGCGGCGGGGTTCCCGGTCGGCGGTCACCCGCAGCGGCCGGGGGTGCGTACCCGGTTGACCGGTGTCGGCCTGGCCGGTGACTGGGTCGGCGTGCCGGTGCCCAGCGCGCTGATGGAACGCGCCGCCACCACGGGCATCCTGGCCGCGAACGTGGTGCTCTCCGGGCTGGGCGGCCCGGTCGAGCCCGTCTGGTCGGTACCCCCGCGCGGGATGCTGGCCGACCGGTGGGCGGCGCAGTGCCGACGGACGGGCGCGTGGTGCTAGGGCGTGTGTCGAGGTTCCCGGTCGAGCGAGCCGAGGCCCGTTCGTCGGCCGGCAGGGCGGAGCCGTGCCCGTGTGCCGGGGCCGCACTCGGGTGCGGCGACAACGCAGCCGGCGGGCGAACGGGTCCGGCGCAGCCGGCCAGCGGGACTTCGAGACACGCACTAGGCGTCGGGCGGCACGAGCGGCGCCGGGTACCGCAGCCGGTCGGGCAGCGTCCACGGCTCGTGCACCCGTGGTCCATCCACATCGGACAGTTCGGGGACGTGCCGCCGGACGTACCCGCCGTCCGGGTCGAACCGGTGGGCCTGGCGCAGCAGGTTGAACCGGCGGTTCGGTCGGGTGTCGTTGCCGGTGCCGGCGACCCACTGCCAGTTGCCCGCGTTGTTGGCGATGTCGCCGTCGACGAGCAGGTCCCAGAAGTGCTCGGCGCCCGCGGTCCAGTGCACGCCGAGCTGCCTGGTCAGGAAGGCGGCGACGAGCAGGCGGGCCCGGTTGTGCATCCAGCCCTCACGGGCGAGCTGGCGCATGCCGGCGTCGACGACCGGGTAGCCGGTGCGCCCCTGCTTCCACGCCGCCAGCTCCGCCGCGCTCCGGTGCCAGCGGTCGCC